>JAFXFT010000253.1 GCA_017513385.1 Oscillospiraceae bacterium
GAACACGCATACCGCTGTCAGCGTGAGGCTGTATCAGCTCAGCATATTCTTCGTATCTTGTGCCGAGAAGAATATCCGGCGCACCGAGAAGGTAGGTTTCGTCATCGTTGTATACTGCACCGCTGTATTTAGTGGCGGAACTGAAGGGAATTATACTTTCTGCCTTGCGATAGTTGGCTGCGCCAAAACGCTTTTCAAGCGCCAAGCCTGTTTCGTTGCGGTCACGCACATTGCCTATGTGGTCGCGGATTATTGCGGCTGCGTCATCTTCTGAGAAGCGGTCGGGGCAAAGCATGACCAGTTCTTCAACGTTCATTGAAGGCTTGGTAATAGTGCCGGTTTTGTCGACGCAGAGCACATTGACACGCGCAAGTGCTTCGATGCAGTTAAGATCATGCACAAGTGTACGCTTGCGTGCAAGATTGATGGTGCTTACAGCCAACGCGACGGTTGTGAGAAGATACAGACCTTCGGGAATCATGCCAACCACTGCAGCAACAGAGGAGACCACACTGCGCTGAATATCGAGGCCTAAGATGTTGTGCTGATTATGGAAGAGAAGCAGACCCACGGGAATGATAATGATACCGATTGCCCGTACAAGTCGGGAAAGGCTGATCATCATCTCGGACTTGGTTTGCTTTTTCATTTTTTTGGCTTCGCGGCTGAGCTTGGCTATGTAGGAGTCATCGCCAACCGCTTCTATGCGAGCTCGGCAGTTTCCGGAAACAACGAAGCTGCCGGACAGCAGAGCGTCGCCGACGCTCTTTGAAATCTCGTCGGATTCGCCGGTGAGCATGGACTCATTGACGTGTACGGAGCCATCGATAAGGGTCGCATCGGCGGAAATCTGATCTCCCGCAGAAAGCAGAACAACATCGTCCAAAACAATTTCGGTGCTGTTGATGTTTTGTTCTGTGCCGCCGCGGATTACTCTTGCAGAGGGTACAGCCAGCAGAGCCAGTTTATCCAGGGCTCTTTTGGAGCGAATTTCCTGAATTATGCCTATCACGGTATTTATGATAACGATAGGCATAAAAGTAAGATCACGGAAAGAACCGACGAGGATTATACAGGCCGCAAGAATGGCGAACACAAGATTGAAGTATGTGAAAACGTTGGAGATAATTATGTCCTTGATGGAACGGGTGTTCGTTTCTTTTACAGCATTTGTATATCCTTCGCTAATCCTTCGGGCGACCTCTTCAGCAGAAAGACCGACGTCCGGCAAGGCGGCTATACGAGCGGGATTTTTTATTTTTTCGGGTTCGTTTTTCTTTTTCATATATGTCTCCCGAGCATAATTAGGCATTTTAACTTATTCTAACACAACCTTAGAAAAAAGCATACAAATTTCTTGATTAATTTCCACTTTTTAATTGTAACCTTGTATAAATAGTTTTATAATGATATAATAAAATACCACAGTAAATTGCTGCAACGGGAGGTTGTTTCTATGGCTGATCAGGAAAGCCGCGCTGCGTATCTGGCGGCGAGGAAACTTGGCCGCAAGTTTGTGTCTGACTACGGAAAAACAGAATCCAAGGGGTATCTGCCTGTACTTGATGACAAGTTAAGAGGCGTGGAAATCGTTGGTGAAATCAACTTGGGATATCATGAGATACCTCTGAAAAAAATTGTCGGTACCAAAACCGCAGGCCGCAGCAATTCCTTTGCGGGCAACTTTATGCCTTTGCTTGGCGATGATACTGAATTTGCGCTTAAATGGCAGGCGGTATATTCCAGCCAGCTTCGTGAAGGTATCCGCGAGCATATTAAAGTTTTTGAGTATATGAACCGCTACTATGTGCAGGAAGGCAACAAGCGAGTAAGTATCCTCAATTACGTTGGTGCAGCCTCGGTCTATGCCAACGTTATCCGTCTGCTTCCAGAGCGTGACGAGAGTAATCTTGATATTTCGATTTATTACGAGTTCCTTGACTATGACCGCAGAATGTTCTTCGACAATTTGTGGTTTACCAAGAAGGGCAATTTTACAAGGCTTGTAAAGTACACCGAGGAATACATTGCGACACATACAGACATAACCGACAGCGTCGAATCTGTCATCAATCAGGTGCACCGCAGCTTCCGTGAGGCGTATAGAAACGCCAAACTGCCTGATATGAACCTCACCACCGGTGACGCATTGGTCGAGTATACCAGAATTTACGGTTTCCCTTACAAGGAACGCTCACGTACGCTGGTTAAGAATATAAAGCATTGCCAGGGACAGTTCCTTGTTATTTCCGGTAGCCGACAGCGAGATACTATGGAGGTCGAGGAAAAGGATACCATAGCGCCTGTAAAGCGCGGCAGAGTAAAGACATCAAAGCTTAAAATAGCTTTTGCATTTGCCGGTACCGCACAGACCGATCTCTTTACCCGCTTCCATACCATCGCTATCGACAGAATAGAAAGCAAATATAAGGACAACATCACCATAAAGCGTATGTTTGATGTGTCCACCACTGACACCAATAAGTGCTATGAACAGCTTGCTGAGCTGGTAGCGGATAAGCCCGACATACTCTTTACCACCTGTCCGCCCATGTCCGATGCCAGCCTGCGTATTGCCCTTGAGAACCCGGAAATGATAGTTCTCAATTGTGATACCCCCAAGGAGGGCAAGAACCTCAATACCTATTTCAGCAAGATGTTTGACCTGACCTTCCTGTGCGGTGTGCTGTCCGGTGCGATGAGTCAGACCGGTGTCATTGGCTATATGAATACCAGCGCCTTTGAGAATCCTTCGCGTTATGACATAAACGCTTTTGCGCTTGGCGCAAGACTCGTTAATCCCAAGGCAATGGTCATGGATTATACTCTGCGCGGTGTCAACGACTGGAAAGAGCATGACCATGCAATGAGTGAGTTTGCAGCCTGCGGCGCAGATATTGCATTTGTGCGTCATTCTCCTGATAACCATATATCCCGCAAGGCATTTCAGGAAGTGTTCGCGCAGATCTATCAAATCAACAGAGAGGGCTATTTCCTCGAAAGCCTCGCCGCTGCTACCTTCGATTGGGAGCCCTTCTATGATACTGTTATAAACGATGCTATTCAGGGCAGAACCAAGCTTCTCGAAAGCCAGAACATTGGTGGCAATCCCATTCACTTCGGCTGGGGTATCAGTACCGGCGTTATGGATATCTTCCCCGTGGATTACGCGGTAGGTGAGAATGCAGCAAAGCTGCTGGATATTTTCCGTAATCTTATTACTCACACAAACTTCAATCCCTTTGAGGGCCCCGTGTATGACAATACAGGCAAGCTGAGAATCGAAAAGGGATATACCCCCACGCTCATGGAAATCCATGAGATAAAGTGGCTGGAACGCTCTGTTCGAGAACTGAATCCTCTTGTATAAATCAAAAAGCAGACACAGAAATGTGTCTGCTTTTTTTGTTAGATTAGGTCTGCCAGTAAAAGCGCGATTGCAATATGCAGGATAAGAAAAAGAGGGAATAGTATTGTGAACTTCAAATGCCTTGTTTTATGACGGCATATGAACATTCCCAGTAGCGCACCTACACTGCCGCCTATAAACGCAAGTGTCAGTAATACAGATTCAGGTACGCGGCGCTGCTTTTTTACGGCATGCTTCTTGTCGGCAGCCATAACGATAAGCGCCGTGATGTTTATCGCGACAAGATAGATAATAATATAGTTCATAGATTGAAAAGAAAAGAGGTAAGCAGTAATGCTGCTTACCTCTTTGGTTTAAGTGTTTCTTAGAAAAGCTTCAACAGGTTGAAAGCAACGATGAGGCCGGAGAAAACGATAGAAACGGTGGAGCAGAGCTTGATGAGGATGTTGAGGGAGGGACCGGAGGTATCCTTGAAGGGATCGCCAACGGTATCGCCAACAACAGCTGCCTTGTGGCAATCGGAGCCCTTGCCGCCGTGGTTGCCTCTTTCGATGTACTTCTTAGCATTGTCCCATGCGCCGCCGGCGTTGGACATAAATACTGCCATTGCAAAGCCGGTTACGGAAACACCGCCGAGCAGACCAACAACGCCTTCTGCGCCGATGATGAGACCGGTGATGATGGGAACGATGATAGCGAGAAGAGCAGGAATGACCATCTCATGAAGTGCACCCTTGGTGCAGAGGTCAACGCAAGCAGAGTAATCAGGATCGGTCTCGCCGGTCATGATGCCCTTGATCTCGCGGAACTGACGACGTACTTCAACAACGATGGACTGAGCTGCGGTCTGAACAGCGCTCATGGTGAATGCTGCAAAGACGAAGGTCAGCATAGCGCCAACGAACATACCAACCAGAACGGTGGGGCTGGTGAGGGTGAAGTTGAGAACATCGCTGGTCTTTGCCTGAACGATGTTAACGTAGGAAACGAGAAGAGCAAGAGCGGTGAGGGAAGCAGAGCCGATAGCAAAGCCCTTACCGGTAGCAGCGGTGGTGTTGCCGAGAGAGTCAAGAGCATCGGTACGCTCGCGAACTTCTTCGGGAAGACCGGCCATCTCGGCGATACCGCCGGCGTTGTCGGCAACGGGGCCGTATGCGTCGGTAGCGAGGGTGATGCCGAGGGTGGAGAGCATACCAACAGCGGCTACGCCGATGCCGTAGAGGCCCTGGTTGAACTCAGCGGTGAACAGGCCAGCACCGTCAACGATGCTCATGCTGCCGCCTGCAGCAAAGTAGCTGATAAGAACAGCGGCTGCAACGATGAGGATGGAAGACAGGGTGGACTTAAGACCAAGGGAGATACCGCCGATGATAACGGTAGCAGCGCCGGTCTCGGAAGCAGCAGCCAGCTTCTGGGTGGGCTTGTAGTTATCGGAGGTGTAGTACTCGGTGAAGTAACCGATAGCGCAGCCGCCGATAAGACCGCAGAGAATGGAAACATATACGCCCCACTGATTGCCGGTATCCTTGAGGATAACTGCGCAGAGGGGGATAGCTACGATAGCGGAGAGAGCGGCAGCCAGATAGGTGCCGGTACGCAGGCTCTTGAGCAGAGAAAGCTGGGAAGCGTTCTCCTTGGTACGGATGAAGAAGGTACCGATGAGAGAGCAGATAATACCGCAAACAGCAAGAGCCATGGGGAGGAGCATACCTGCCCAGCCGTAGCCAGCAGCTGCGGAAAGAGCAAAGGTAGCAAGAATGGAGCCAACATAGGACTCATAGAGGTCAGCACCCATACCGGCAACGTCGCCTACGTTGTCACCAACGTTATCAGCGATGGTAGCGGGGTTACGGGGGTCATCCTCGGGGATACCGGCCTCGACCTTACCAACGAGGTCAGCACCGACGTCAGCAGCCTTAGTATAGATACCGCCGCCAACACGGGCAAACAGAGCCATGAAGGAAGCGCCCATGCCGTTCATAACCATGATGTTTGCAAGAGCGTCGGAGTCCAGACCGGCCAGCTTGAGACCGATGAACCAGAGGTAAATGTCAAGCATACCGAGACCGACAACGGTGAAGCCC
>JAFXFT010000254.1 GCA_017513385.1 Oscillospiraceae bacterium
TAAGGCAGCTCATTTGATTTCCTCCATTTACAATATTTTGTCCAGGATTTCAAGCTCGAAGCTTTCGGCGAACTCTATACAGTCCCGCTCGGCCTCCAGCGCTTTTTCGTCGGTAAACTGCTCCGGCGCGTGGGCATCTATGCCGAAGATGAGGGTATTTCCCTCCTCTGCCGCAGCCTCGAAAAACAGACCGCGGGGATACCAGCGCAGGTCGCGCATACCCAATATATTTATCTCCAGCGGCAGCTCTGCCTCCTTTGCAGCTCGGCATACTCGTCTTGCCTGCTGTAGATAAAACTCCTCATCTCCCACAAAGTTTGCAATATCTGGATGGGCAAGATACAAAAACTCGCCGGTTTCGATTGCTTCTATAGTCATATCCGTGTGGCGTTCAAGGGTCTTTTTATCACTGAATGCCTTGCCGAGATAGGGTTCATTCTGCTCGTCTTCAATTTCATGCTGGCCCAGCAGCAGATAGTCGCAGGGATAATCGTCCAGTATGCTCAGCACCTCATCGAACATTTTAGGGAAATACTCCACCTCGAAGCCGATAAGCAGTTCAATTCTGCCGCGGTATTCCTCCCGCAAAGAGGAAAAGGTTTCAAAATACTCGCCTATGTCCTCCACGGCCATTCGCAGGTTGGACACATATCCGTTATGGTAAGGCAGCGGCACATGGTCGGAAATGCCCAGCGTTCTTATTCCCGCCGCAATGGCGGCTTCTATATAATCCCTGTCGCTGCCCTTTGCGTGCTTGCAGCGGCTTGTATGAGTATGGTAGTTATGTCTCAATTTCATTGCTTGCACCTCAGCTTAATTTTAGCATTTTTCGTTTGCAAGGGCAACTAAAATATATTTTTGCGAATAATTCAGTTTGAAATTTGTTGGGTTTTTTGCAGTTTTTTTGGCTTGACAGTTTCGCCTCGCAGGCATACTATAAGGAGTAGGCGACTTCGCCTGAATATAGCTACAAGGAGGAAAACCACTATGGAACCCGAACCCTGTCCGGGCAACAAAAACGTGGCATAGCCCCGCCGTTCCGGCGAGTGCTTTGCCGGAAAGGAACTGGCTATGATAAAATATTTTCTCACCACCCCGGACGGAACACACCAGATAGATGCACCCGCTCCGGGCTGCTGGATATCCCTCGTCGCTCCCACAGACGAGGAGCTGCGCTCCGTTTCGGAGTACCGCTCCCTTGACATGGATATTCTCAAGGCCGCACTCGACCTTGACGAGCGCTCCCGTATAGATGCCGATGAAGGTTACACCATGGTTCTGGTCAATAGCCCTACTGTGGAGGAGAGAACCGATATCGACCTTTACACCGCTATCCCTCTGTCCGTTATTATCTCCGGTGACTGCATCATTACTGTCTGCAGCGAAAACTCCCCCATTATCCGCTCCTTTGAGCAGGGTAAGGTGAAGGATTTCCATACCTACATGAAGTCCCGCTTCATTCTGCAGGTTCTTTACCGCACCGCTACCCTCTACCTGCAGTATCTGCGCATAATCGAGCGTAAGACCGACGAAGTCGAGGACAAGCTGCACCGATCCACTCAAAACCGTGAACTTATCGAACTGCTGAAACTGGAAAAGAGCTTGGTTTACTTCACCACCGCTTTGCGCTCCAACGAAGTTGTTCTCGAAAAGCTGCTTCGCACTGAGCTTATAAAGAAGTACCCCGAGGACGCTGAGCTGCTGGAGGACGTAATCGTTGAAAACAAGCAGGCTATTGAGATGGCCAGCATTTACAGCGGTATCCTCAGTGAGACCCGCGACGCATTCTCGTCCATTATCTCCAATAATCAGAACACCGTTATGAAGGTACTGGCAGTCGTAACCATTGTTATGTCCATACCCACTATGATTTTCAGCGCTTACGGCATGAACGTTTTCAACGGCAGTATGCCCTTTTCACAGCACCCCCACGCGTTCGTTATCATCATCGCAATCTCTATTTTGATAAGCGTACTGATAGCCCTCTTCTTCTCCAAGAAGGATATGTTCAAATAAGCACTAATGCCCCGACCTTGTTGGTCGGGGCATTTTTTCATTTCGCGTTCATTTCGCGCTTCGCCATATCCTCGCTGATAAGGCGATATACCACGGAGGCAATGGGTACAGCGATAAGCATACCCACGATTCCCATTACAGTTCCGCCAACGGTGATAGCTGCAAGCACCCACATGGCAGGCAAACCCACGGATTTGCCCACTACCTTGGGATAAATCAGGTTTCCCTCAAGCTGCTGCAGCACAACGAAGAACACCACGAAGAGCAGCGCCTTCAAAGGCGAAACGGTAAGTATCATCAACGCACCCACAGCTGCAGCAATAAATGCACCCGCCACGGGGATAAGTGCCATAAATGCCACTAATGCGCCGATCATTGCCGCATATGGGAACCGGAAAATAAGCATACCCAGCATGCACAGCACTCCGAGAATAACCGCCTCAGTACACTGTCCGACAATGTACTTGTGGAAGCTGCTGTTGAGCAGGCTCAGCAGATGTCTTATTTTCTTCAGCCATGCAGGGCGCAGATAATTTTTCATAAGGCGCTGAGTCTGTGTCTGCAGACTTTCCTTGTTGGCAAGAATATAAACCGCAAAAATAATGCAGATAAAGGCTGTGACTATACCCGAGAATACAGAGGAAACGAGGTCGACCACCGTATTGAAGGCGCTGCCGATGCCGGATTTTATCACGTTGATGGCAGAGTCTACAAGGCTTCCCCAGTCTATCTTTTCCAGCTCCGCGGCAACACCGTCGGGCATTATGGCTCGCGCCACGTCGCTGTCAAGCAGGCGCTCAATGAGAGGCGGGAGCTCCGCAATAATGAACTTCACGCATTCCACCAGCTCCGGCAGAACAAGACCCACCACCAACGAAATTATTGCGCAAAGAGTAAGTATAGCAGCAACAATGCAGACAGGGCGGCGGCTGATACCGACCCACGCCTTTTTCTTCTGCTTGGTAAAATAATGGCGCTCATAAAAGCTCATGGGCAGGTTGAGTATATACGCCAGCACCAGACCAAGCAGTATGGGCGACACCGCGCCCACCAGCAGTTTAAGGCCGCCCAGTGCGGCATCACTGTATTTCACGCAGAGGATGAGCAGCAGGGCGCTCACTCCCACGCGGAAGCAGGTTTTCCAGCTTATATTCAAGGTTCGATCACTCCTTGATTGAATATTATTCCCCGTCCGGTAAAATAACAATACTTTCCCGACAGATTTTGCTATTTATTAGTTACCACAGTTTTGTAAACCCGAGGTAAACATCAGCGCCCCCGCTCAGCAGAGCGAGGGCGTTTTCAGCATTATTCCTTGCCGCAGCGGCAGGTGCTGTCCTTGTCGCAGTAGTGATTGCATACGTCGCAGGTCTCCGGCTCCTCGATAAGGGATGTGTCGCAGCGGTCAAAATATTTGCAGAAGCCTTCGGGATCAACCACGGGCCATTTTTTCTCGTTTTCCATGTCGTTCTCCTTACGGTTTTTTATAATTATACATTATTGAAGTAAATTTGTAAAGTATTTGCTATACGACAGGCTGTATGATAGAATAGCATAAATCGATATAAATCCCCTGCGGGCTTTTCGATATACCCTGCGGGCTCGATATGGCTTCGCCTCGATATACCCTGCGGGCTCGATATGGCTTCGCCTCGATATGTCCTGCGGGACGAGAGGGAATTTATATCATATCGATAAACAAAACTATTTTACAAGCGGAATGGTCAATTGCCTGCGGTGCGATGTATGCGGAACGGTCAAGACTGTTCCCTACGTTCAAACGATAAAATTTATTGCTATTTCGTAGGGCGGGGGCGTGCCCCCGCCGCCCGCATCGCACCACAGTAGTTGTTGCCCTACGACGCAGCTGAAGGGTCTACGCTGTATGATAGAATAAATTTGCAACATGTAAAGATAGATACAGTTTAACCTCCCCCTTGCTCCACCACCGTTACAACGTATAAACACACCCACAACAAATGAAACGAGGTACAAACATGAGCGATATAAGAATTTCCGACATGATGAAAATGCAGATGGCACTTTGGGAAAAGCACCGCGACAGTTGGTCGCCCATGGAGCCGGAATTTGCTAAAAATTTTGTTCTTTATATGATAGAGGAGATTGGCGAATGCATCGCCATAATAAAGAAAAAGGGTGAGCGCGCTATCGCCGACCAGCCTGAGGTTCGCGCCCACTTCGTGGAGGAAATGAGCGACGTGCTTATGTACTTCACCGACACCCTGCTCCGCTTCGGCATCACCCCCGAGGAAATATCCGAGGCCTACATCGAAAAGCACTGCAAGAACATGGGCCGCGATTATGACGCCCAGTACAGGGAGATGTACTCCAAATGAACACTGAGCTTATCGCCGCGTGGCGCGCAGAGGAGTCCGTCGCCCACATTCACGGTTGGGATTTTTCACACATCGACGGGCGCTATACCGAGGAGGGCGACCTGCCATGGGATTACCGCCGGCTCATTCTCGCTCATCTTACGCCCGGCATGAAGCTGCTGGATATCGACACCGGCGGCGGTGAATTTCTGCTCTCGCTGGGTCACCCCCACTCTGACTGCGCCGCCACCGAGAACTATCCGCCTAATATCGAGCTTTGCCGTGAAACGCTGCTGCCGCTTGGCATTGACTTCCGCCCTGCCGACGGAAACAGCACGCTTCCCTTCCCCGACGGCAGCTTCGACATGGTCATAAACCGCCACGGCGACTTCAATCCCCGGGAAATACACCGCATTCTGCGCCCCGGCGGACTTTTCATCACTCAGCAGGTAGGCGCGGAAAATGACCGCGAGCTGGTTGAGCTTCTCCTTGACCCCGTTCCGCCCCTGCCATTCCCCGAGCAGTATCTTGACATAACAGAGGAAAAGTTCCGCGCGGCGGGCTTTGAAATACTCCGCAGTGACGAATGCCGCCGACCCATAAAATTCTTCGATGTTGGCGCACTTGTGTGGTTTGCGCGTATAATAGAGTGGGAGTTCCCCGAGTTCAGTGTAGACTCCTGCCTGCCCCGTTTGGAAAAATCGCAGCGCATACTCGAAGAGCGAGGCAGTATAGACGGAAGCATTCACCGATTTATGCTTACAGCTAAGAAATTGTAAATTCTCTTGCATGATATGTCAATGCATGGTAAAATAAGTTGCATTATGTCAAAATTTATCGTGTGCAGAAGTGAAAGAAAAGTAAAACAAATCTTACATAAAACGGAGGCCCATTATGAAAGTTCTCACTCCCGCTGATTTCGCCATTGCAGGAGATGGCAAGGTTTACCGCAACATGCCCGTTCCCGCCCTCGTAAAGAAGGCTCTTGAGCGCGGCGAAGGCGTCCTTTCCGACACCGGCGCTCTCGTTGTAGAGACCGGCAAGTACACCGGCCGCAGCCCCGACGATAAGTTCATCGTCGATACCCCCGCTGTCCACGATACCATTGCATGGGGCAAGATCAATGTTCCCATCACCGAAGCAAAGTTCCAGATGATCAAGCAGAAGATGCTGGCTTATCTGCAGGGCAAGGAGCTGTTCGTGTTCGACGGCTTCGCCGGCGCTGATCCCCAGTACACCCAGCGTTTCCGTGTCATCAACGAGATGGCAAGCCAGAATCTTTTCATTCACCAGCTGCTTATCCGCCCCACCGCAGAAGATCTGGAAACCTACGAGCCCGACTACACCATCATCGCCGCTCCCGGCTTCAAGTGCATTCCCGAGGTCGACGGTGTAAACAGCGAAGCTGCCATCATCATCAACTATGAGACCCATGAGGTTCTCATAGCAGGCAGCCAGTACAGCGGCGAGATCAAGAAGAGCGTATTCTCCGTTATGAACTACGTTCTGCCCCAGATGGGCATTCTGCCCATGCACTGCTCCGCCAACATCGGCGAAGCAGGCGACAGTGCCGTATTCTTCGGTCTTTCCGGCACCGGCAAGACCACCCTTTCCGCAGACCCCGCACGTAAGCTCATCGGCGACGACGAGCACGGCTGGTCTCCCAACGGCGTTTTCAACATCGAAGGCGGCTGCTACGCAAAGTGCATCAACCTCAAGCACGAGAACGAGCCCCAGATCTACGAAGCAATCAAGTTCGGCACTCTGCTGGAAAACGTAATCATCGACGAAAACGGCGCTCCCGACTATGCCGACGATTCTCTCACCGAGAACACCCGCGCAGGCTATCCCATCGACTATATCCCCAACGCCGCTATTCCCGGCGTAGGCGGTCAGCCCAAGACTATTATCTTCCTCACCGCCGACGCATTCGGCGTACTGCCTCCCATCTCCAAGCTGGACAATGACATGGCTATGTACCACTTCGTTTCCGGCTACACCAGCAAGCTGGCAGGCACCGAGCGCGGCATCACCGAGCCCGTGACCACCTTCTCCACCCTCTTCGGCGCTCCCTTCTTCCCCATGAACGCCTCTGTTTACGCAACCATGCTGGGCAAGAAGCTTGAGGAGACCGGCGCAAGCGTATATCTCGTTAATACCGGCTGGTGCGGCGGCGCAGCAGGCACCGTGCCCAGAATGAACCTGAAGTACACCCGCGCAATGGTCACCGCAGCTCTCAACGGCACTCTCAATGAGGTCGAGTACGAGCTGGATCCCATCTTCAACGTACAGATACCCAAGAGCTGCCCCAATGTCCCCGACGAGATCCTCAATCCCAAGAACCTTTGGAAGGATCAGGAGGCCTACAAGGAATCCGCAAAGAAGCTGGCAGGAGAGTTCGTAAAGAACTTTGCCGCCAAGTACCCCGATATGCCCGAAAACATCGTCAAGGCTGGCCCCAAGGCATAAGCTTTCGCAATTTGATCCACCCGTTGGGTAGGTGAAATATCGCTCCGCGATATAAAATATGCCTTCGGCATGTGAAATCGCTGCAGCGGTGTGTAGTTTTGATGCATAAAGCAATTGATCCCCGGAAAGTCACTGACTTTCCGGGGATTTGTGTATATATATGGTTGCAATGTAGGC
Organism: Oscillospiraceae bacterium; assembly: GCA_017513385.1. GTDB lineage: Bacteria > Bacillota > Clostridia > Oscillospirales > Oscillospiraceae > RGIG6375. The sequence continues at coordinate 6,999 of JAFXFT010000254.1, forward strand.
GGCTTTCCCTCAAGCCGCCGCAGACAACCGCCGCAGGAGCGATAAAACGCATAATAAAAACCACCTCGTAGGGAACGGTCTTGACCGTTCCGCTTGTAATACAACCGCCGGAAGTAGACTGAAAGCGGAATGGGCAGGCCCATTCCCTACGAATATATCTTGGCTTTACGCGCCGCTCATTACATGCCATGTACCTAAAAATATGGCGTTCTGAGCCCCGCCACAGAAACGATAATGCGCATAATAAAAATCACCTGCTTAACCTTCTCCTTGAGGAGAAGGTGGCCGAGCTTGCGAGGTCGGATGAGGTGTATGCAATGCACCAAAATCTACTGCCAACATCACCCGCTCTGCCTTTTTCTGCCTTCGGCAGCCACCTCATCAGTCGCCTACGGCGCCGGCTTCCCCTCAAGGGGAAGCTTAACCATATACTTACGTTTTCCGTATCATCGTTTCTGCAGTGGTTGTCATCATGCCCGGAGCGCCGCCCTCGGCGCTGCATACAGCGCAAATTCTCACAGCAGTTCTCCCGTTCTTGACTCCACAAGGAAATACATCACGTCTTCCCCCTGCTCCACGGTGAAGCGCCACACGGGGCATAACATATCCGTTTCCGTATCGGGCCATGCCAGCCTGTATTCAACATCGCTTATCAGCACATCGCCCTCAAGCTTTTGAAGCTCCGGCAGTAGGATCTCCGCCGCCTCATAAGGTGAGATCACCGCTTTTAGGTCATCGTTGGGTACAAGGAATTTGCTCAGGCTATCAATATTTTCTGGCAATTCCCGTATACTTACAAGCCACTGCATCAGTTTTCCGTCCTGGACATCACCGTCCAACACCTTCGAGTAGCTGCGGTCAAGGTACGGCCAGCCCACCAGACCCTCCGCACTAATGCGGCAATTAAGGGGCAGCCCCACCCTGCAAAATACGTTTGCCCTATTGCAGCCTTGGAAATCATACTCCGTCATGTCGGGCGCTTTTGCCTTATCCCGCACCACAAATTCCGCATAATATTTTCCGTCGTGCTCGATGCGGTACAAGCCCTCGCCCAAATACTCCGATGCAATCAAGTTGAAGTACATTGTCGTGTCTTTCTCGATGCAATGAGTTGCAAATTCAACATAAGACTTGGAAACTATGCACAGCCACTCGCCGTCTACATACTTATGCAGGCTGCACGACCTATCATATTCGACGCGCTCGGAGGCCTCCAGCGTATAAGTTATGGCTTGTGTATACTTCGACTCAGCGGGGTACTCGCTGTGCAGCACGCGCATGGTTATGCCGTCCTCGAAGCTGACCTTCGTTTCCGGCTTACGCGGGATAGGGTCGCTTCGCCGCAGGTCGAAGTATTCGGTTTTGTATTTGTAATCATACCA
>JAFXFT010000255.1 GCA_017513385.1 Oscillospiraceae bacterium
AATGTGATTGAATTAACAACTATAAAAATGGTATGGATTATTAATAAAAAATGATGAAATTCACAAGATAATATTAAGAAAATTAAAAGGAATGTCTTGGACAAAACATAGAATTTTGAATCGCCGTGGTAAAATGTGTGAAACAGGTCAAAAGTATGCGTAAAGGAAACGCCGAATTTGTTGACACTGTCAAATTTTAGAAAGGAAGATTTGCACATGAAAGTTAAGAAATTGCTTTCTCTGATGCTTGCTCTGCTGCTTGTCGTGGCTCTGTTCGCAGGTTGTGCTCCCAAGGACACTCCCTCCACCAACAATCCCGCCACCACTCCCGGCGCAAGCACCGACACCCCCAATGACAATCAGGGCGGCGAAGAAGTTAAGGAAGATTCTCCTTATAAGCTCGCTGCCGGCAACTTCGAGGCTGATGAAAAGGGTATCGCCAATGCTCCCTTCGAGTATGAAAGCCCCTTCTGCACCACCGATGAAGTTATCACCTACTGGAACACCTGCTATACTCCTCAGTACATTCCCGCTGACGGTTTCGGCAGCATGGAATACCAGCGCGAGCTGGCTGAGCTGACCGGCGTTAACATCGAGTATGTGGTCACTCCCGTAGAAACCAAGAGCCAGAACTTTGCTGTTATGCTGGCTTCCGATGATCTGCCGGACATCATGTCCCTTGGTCTTACCTATTACGGCAAGTCTGCTGAGGACGCTATCAACGAAGGTTGGTTCGTCAACATTTGGGATTACAGAGATTATGCTCCCAACTACTTCTATCAGGTAAAGGCTATCGATAAGGACGGCCTTACCAACACCGTTTACTACAAGGAAGGCATCGTAGGCTGGTTCTACGGTATCCTCTCTGACCCCACTCCCACCACCGGTTGGTGCGTACGTGAGGACTTCCTTGAAGAACTCGGCCTCACCTGGCAGGACATCGTTACCTATGACGATATCCATGATATGCTCTTCCGCTTCAAGAATGAGCTTGGCGTTGAGTGGCCCATGGAAGTTTTCCAGACCATCGAAATGGTTCCCGGCTACTTCGCATCCGGCTACAATACCGCTGTTCTCCTTAACTCCTACGGCATGCCTTTCAGCAAGGTAGTTGACGGCAAGATCCAGTACACCCTGACCACTCAGGATGACAAGGAAATTACCGCTATGCTGGCTCAGTGGTATAAGGAAGGCCTCATCGATCCCGGCTGGCCCGGCTACATCGGCAACAACGAAATGGTAAACCAGATCACCACCGGTGCTACTGCTTACGTTTCCATGACTCCCAGCCAGATCAATGACTATATCATCCAGACTCCCGACCCCGATGCAAAGTGGACCTCCCTTACCCGTCCCGTAAAGTATGAGGGTCAGAAGCTCATGTACGGTCAGGAACTCTCTTACCTTACCTATGGCTACGTCAACATCAGCGCAAAGTGCGAGAACATTCCCCTTGCAGTTACCTGGTGTGACTGGTTCTACAGCCCTGCAGGTTCCGAGTACTCCAGCTGGGGTCCCCAGGGTGTTGTTTGGGATTATGACGAGAACGGCGAGAGAATGCTCACCGATTTCATCAACAACCATCCCGAAGGCATGGGCGCCCAGTGGGCACTGCTCATGTACTCCGCCAACAACCTTGGCGACGCAACTCTCTTCTCTCAGGCTCGTCAGTATGCATATCCCGGCGGACAGGAGCTCCTTGAGATGACCGAGAGATGGGTTATCGAGGGCTACGAGGGCGAGTATGACGTTCCCACCGGCTTCCGTCTGTCCGATGACGAGACCGAGGAAGTCAGCGCTATCTCCAGCGACGTTGCAACCTATATCAACGAGAACTACGCAGCCTTCTTCGTAGGTGAGAGATCTATGGACGAGTGGGATGCTTATGTTCAGGGAGCAATGGACCTCGGCATGGCAGAGATCCTTGAGATCTACCAGACCGCATTCGACGCTTACATGGCTGAGAACGCATAATTTTACTTTTTCACACCGGAGCACTTCAAGTGCTCCGGTGCTTTTTTACGCCCGAATAGTGGCGCGCAGCCTCCTTATATGATAAAATATCAATAAATAGAGAAAAAACTCTTGACTGTAAAGCAACTTTATAGCTTATGCTTGGCTCAAAGGAGGCTTGCAAATGACCATAAAGGAAATTGAAAAACTCTCGGGTATTCCGAGAGCCAATATACGCTATTACGAGCAGGAGGGACTTATCGACCCTAAGCGCCTGCCCAACGGCTACCGTGCCTATACCGACGATGAACTGGCAACGCTGGAGAAGATAAAGCTTCTGCGTGGTGTAGGTGTGTCGCTGGAGGATATCCGCGCTCTGCAGACCGGCGAGGACGAGCTGAGCTCAGTTCTCTCCCGCCGTCTGCGTGAGCTTGAGGGTGAGGCGAAGGCGCTGGAAGAAGCCAAGAATCTGTGCCGTGCAATGCGCGGAGCAGGTGAGAGCTACGCTACCCTCAATGCGGCGAAGTATGCAAACGCACTGCCGGAGGACGAGCCGGTGATAGTTATCGGGCCGGGTATGCCACAGTATCCGCCCTGTCAGTGGCGCAGATACTTTGCCCGTGCCGCAGACCTGTTGCTGTACCGGCTGGTGCTGGTGACTGTATTCACCTTTACACTGCGTGGTGCAGCGAAATCCAATTTGCTCCTTGCTGTGCTGACCGTTGTGGTGATGCTCCTCGTTGAGCCGCTGCTGCTGAGAATTTTCGGAACAACGCTGGGCAAGTTCCTTTTCGGGCTGCGTGTCACCAATAATGACGGCGGCCGACTTAGCTATGGCGAGGGCTGGCAGCGCACGAAGTATGTTCTTATATATGGCATGGGCTTCACCATTCCCATAGTGGAGTGGATAATGAACTGGAAAAGCTATAAGCGCGCAGACGAGGGGCTTTCTCTGTACTGGGAGGACTACTCAAACGTAGTCCCCAGCCCCATGAACTGGAAAAACGCGGTGGCCATTCCTACTGCCATTGTGCTGTGGATAGTGGCGATAGTGCTTACCGTGTACTGCTCTCAGCTGACGCCCAATCGCGGCGACCTGACCGTGGCGCAGTTCGCGGAGAACTACAATGCCATGATTGAGGTTTACGATTTAAACCTGCGCCACATGACTGAGGAAGGTCAGCTTTATGTGTCGGAGGTGGACGGCAGCGATGGCTCTATCGGTGAAATCAGTGAGCAGGGCGCTGTGGTTATAAGCTTTGATAAGAAGCCCCGCTATGAATTTGAGTACACGCTGGAAAACGGAGTAATAACCCAAATCATTGCCCGCGGCGAGGTGCGCGATGCCGACTTTGCAGCAAGCTGCATAAATGAGCAGCTGATGATAGCGCTGGCCTTCGGCGGAGCCCGCAAGGAGATGGGCGTGGTGAACAGCAACCGCTCGTTCATAGAAACCAAGCTGCGCAACGAGCCCTTCAGGG
>JAFXFT010000256.1 GCA_017513385.1 Oscillospiraceae bacterium
GCAAGTTATCCGTCTTTATGCTACCATAATACAAAAAACTGTGAGGTGCTGTCCATGGACGCAAAGTTGGAACGGAATAAACAAATCGTAGCGGAATTTTATGACCTGATAATTAACAAGAAGGATTATGAGGTTGCGAAAAAGTACATGGGTCCGAGGTACAAGCAGCATAATCCTCTGGTAAAGGATCACCCGGAGGGACTGCGGGAGTTCATTGAATTCCTTAAGACCAATGCGCCCCTTGCCCACAGTGAAATAAAACGCATTTTTGCCGAGGGAGATTACGTTATCCTGCACGTTCATTCACTGCGTAAACCCAATACCAACGGACGCGCAATAATTGAGATATTCAGACTGGAAAATGGTCTGATAGACGAACATTGGGACGTAATACAGGAAATACCCGACGAATCAGCAAACTCCAACGGAATGTTTTAAGCATGAAAATACCCCCGATACTCCATCGAGTATCGGGGGTAAAGTTATATCGTGGTATGTAATTACTTCTTGAAGCCGTTGCCCATGTAGCAGAATGCCATGGTGAGTTCCATGTCGCTGAGTCTTCTGGACTCCATGTGCATAACGGTCTCGGGGTTGGGGAAGGGATAGTCCATAGCTACGAGAGCATCGCTGATGAGGATACCGGAGCCGTGGAGTTCTTCTGCGTGGAGGATGGAGTAAACCATGCCTGCGCCGCCTGCCTCGGGGGGAACCATGGAATCAAAGCCGGGCATTGCGAACATCTTGGGGCTGAACTTGGGAGCGTCTGCGGGCAGATCCTTGGGCTTGGGGAACTTGCTGAAGTCGATGCGGCCTACGCCAGCGGGAGTCAGGCAGAATACGTTAACGCCGGTGCCCTTAACTTCATTTGCAAGAGACATGATAACGGAGGTAGCAGCTGCCTTACCTGCAGTGTAGATGGAACCGCCGACCATGGGAGGACAATAGTGGAACTGGGTGGTGCTGTAGGTAACGGTGCCGTGGCCGCGCTCGATCATGCCGGGAACGAATGCCTTAACAGCCATCATAACGCCCTTGGCGGAGATGGCGAAGGAGGACTCAAGGTCTTCAACAGAGGACTTGAGGATGGGTCCGTTCAAACGCATGTTCATTGCGTTGTTGATGAGAATGTCAACCTTGCCGAACTTAGCGAATGCCTGTGCGGCCAGATTGTCGATATCTTCCTGAAGGGTGATGTTGGTCTTAACGAACAGGCAAACGTCGCCTTCGTTTTCTTCGTTGATAACGCGCTGAGTCTCATTACCTGCAACCTCGTTGAGGTCAGCTACAACGACCTTTGCGCCAGCCCATGCCAAAGCACGTGCATAGCCAAGACCTACGTTGCTTGCGCCGCCGGTAACAACGGCTACTTCGCCGTCCATGCAGCCCTTCTTGAGGCAAGTGTTGGAAAGGTCGATGGGGACAATGTTAAGAATTTCGCTGGTTACTACTGCCATTTTAATCTTCCTCCTGATGTATTTTAATTTTTTTAACAAACTAAACCTGCTGTGTCACTTACTGCAATTGGGAAAAATGCTGAGAAAAAATAGCTGTAAAATGACACTACTTGTATAATAGCACGAATAAAAAAGCTTTGCAACTATTCTTTGCACTGGTATATACATTAAATTTCGTTCTGTTAATTGTTTGTTTTGCCGATATATATTAAATTTATATGTGTATGCAGCTATTGCAGAGCCCGATGACTGCGTTGAAATATTGTATGGAATATGCTAAAATAACTAACATAGAAAGAAGGTGCGCTGTGAGTCACGAACCCTATATCCGAATAGTGCCGGGAAGCGATACTGCTGTGCTTATGGTGCACGGTATCGTGGGTACTCCACGCCATTTTGACGGAATACTTGCAGCAATTCCCGGGAACTGGTGTGTGTACAATATCCTGCTGGATGGGCACGGTGGCGGAGTGAAGGATTTCACAAACACGTCGATGGATATTTGGCGCAAGCAGGTGAGGAGCATACTCAACGCGCTTTGCGTAAGGTACAAACGGATTTTCATCGTCGCGCACTCCATGGGTACGTTGCTTACTATGGAGGCGGCGTTGGAGCATACAGACAAAGTGGCGGGAATGCTGTTCCTTGCCTCGCCGCTGAAAATCGGCGTTAAACCGAGAGCGGCGCTATATGCATTGCAGCTGGCATTTGAGCTTGAAAAACCGGGCAGCGGGGCTGATGTTATGCGGCGTGACTGCGGTGTTGAGCTGAGCAAAAAGCTGTGGCTGTATCTTGGTTGGATACCGCGTTATCTGGAGCTTTTCCGTCAGGCAAGGAAATGTCGCGAACTGGTGAAAAAGCTTAAGATGCCATGTATCGCCATTCAGTCGAAGAATGATGAGTTGGTATCCCGCAAGTCGGTGAAATACCTTGCGGAGAACCCGAAAATAGAAATACATGAACTGGAGCGCTCCGGTCATTTCGGATATGTGCCGGAGGAACAGACATTTATCAACAGTAAGCTTAAAGAGCTGTTTGAGGGAGTGAAGAAATGAAAAGTATCAAACCGGGCAGAGGCCCGTCCATGATGAGCGGCGTGATGTGCGTTGTGGTAGGTGTTTTCGGTGTGCTGTGGACAATAGGAGCGGCAAGCATAGGCGGCGGATTATTTTCCTTGTTCGGTGTGCTGTTCATTGTGGTTGCCATTGTAAATGCCGTGTATAATTTCAAAAACGCCACCAATAAAAACCGCTATTCCACATTCGATATAGTAGAGGGGAATGAAGAACCCGACCCGCTGAATCAGCGTTACGGCGAAGAGAATTATCAGCAGGAGACAGCAACGTCTTATGAGGGTAAGAGCGACAGTGAATTCTGCCCCTACTGCGGAGCAGATGTTGAAAAGGAGTTCGTTTTCTGCAATAAATGCGGCAAAAAGCTGCCCTGACGGAGGTGGCATATGAATAATTATTATGATGATAAGCTGCGCGAGCTTTGGGAAAAGGTTTTGCGCAAAAGACAGCTTGAAGCTGAGGTAGCCGAGCTTGAACGGCAGTACAGCGAATTTTCCGCACAGGTCGAAGAACTTGACAAAATTCGCATTAAAGAAAGCGAAGATGTAGATCGTCTTGAGGGCGGCAGCTTTGCGGCATTATTTTACTATGTTATAGGCAAAAAAGATGAAAAGCTCAGCAAAGAACAGGCGGAAGCCTACGCAGCGGCGGTGAAGTATGACCTTGCGACTAAGGAACTTGCTGAAATAGAAAAGGAACTGATTTCACGAAGAAATGAGCTGGGCAGGGTCTTTGACAGCGAGCTGCGATATAAGGAAGCTGTGGAAGGAAAAATTGCAAAGATAAAGCTCGTTGGCGGAGAAACTGCTGAAAAGTTAATTCACACAGAAGAAAATGTTGCCTATATCGAAAAACAGGTGCAGGAACTCAGCGCAGCGGCATCGGCAACGGTGCGCGCCCTTGGCACGGCGAGAACCGTGCTTTCGGCATTGGACAGCGCCGAAAAGTGGGGCTGGCTTGGTGACGGTCTGCTTGGTCACGAGGAAAAACACAGCAGTCTGGATTCTGCGCGGTTTATGTCTGAAAAGCTGCAATCTGAGCTGCGGCAGGTAAAGACAGAACTTGCCGACGTTAAAATAAATGCCGAAGCAAATCTTGTAGATGAGCATATGCGTTTTTCTGATAGTTTCTTTCATGGCACTTGGATTAATCTGGAGATGCTGGATAGAATCGGAACATCTCAATCGCAGGTGGAAAATGTCATAAAACGTCTCGAGCAGATACAAGTCCGAACCGATGAAATGCTTGATAACGCCCAAAAGGCTCTTGAAGAGGAGCGGGCGGCACTGGACGAACTTATAAAAGCAACAAAAGCATAATTTACATGCCCCCGAACTGCGTTTACAGGCAGGTCGGGGGCGTATTGTTTTATTGAACTGTTGTATAACACTTGGAATCACTGCATGTCATTAACTGTTGAACCATAGGTAAAAGCGTGATATTATAAGCTCAAATCCTTTTGGGGAAATAAAGGAAAAATAAGGAGAAATCAATATGGACTTCAGTGTAAACAGCCCGATACTGTTTGTCATGGTCGGCATTATTATTGCCGCCGTGCTGGCACAGTCGGTATATTTCCTTGTCCGTGCTTTGAAGCGGGCAAATCAGCTTGGAATGGATAAAGCCGTGCTGAAAAAGACAATGAGCTCCGCCGCCGTCTTTACCATTGCGCCTGCGGTGGCAATTCTTGTCGGTGTAATATCCCTTTCCAAGAGCCTCGGTATTGCGCTGCCCTGGCTGCGTCTTTCCGTTATAGGCTCTCTTACCTACGAAACCGTAGCGGCAGGTACTGCCCTTGAAGAACTGGGACTCGGTCTTGAGACCCAGATAAGCAACCCCCACGATTTCGTTACCGTAATATGGGTAATGACCCTCGGTATCGCAGTTGGTCTTATCCTTACACCCCTGCTTACAAAGAAAATACAGGGCGGCATGGTAAAGCTGGGTAAATCCGATAAGAAGTGGGCGGAAATATTCAATAACGCCATGTTCCTCGGTATGATATCTGCTTTCCTCGGCTACGTATTCTGCGATGTTTCCCTTGCTTTTAACGGCGACTTTACAGGTCTTATTCCTGTATGCGTAATGTTCGTTTCTGCGGTAGTCATGGCTGTATGCGGTCTTGCATCCAAGAAGCTGAACATGCGCTGGATGACAGATTACGCGCTGCCCATAAGCCTTGTGGCAGGTATGGCGGCGGCCATTCCCATAACCACATGGTTGTCCTGACAGGGAAGGAGGAGTAAACAATGAAAAAGAATCTTAGCTATCTTGATAGTGTCCATAGAGACGGCAGAGTATGGGGCTTCACCCTGCTTGTGCTCATAATTGCATTTCCAATTGCTGTATCTCTCTGCTTCGGAGCAGGTCCCGAGTGGGGACCCATGGCAAAGGCTCTGCTTGCTGTTCTGCCTATGTACTGGGCTGTAGGCGTAGTAGAAATATTTACCTATGTACCCATGCTCGGCGCAGGCGGTGCATATCTGTCCTTCGTTACCGGCAATATTTCCAACCTGAAGCTGCCCTGCGCCATTGACGCAATGGAGCGCGCAGGCGTAAAGGCGAATTCCGAAGAGGGCGAGATTATTTCCACCATATCAATCGCCGTTTCCAGTATAGTTACCACCTTCATAATAATTCTGGGCGTTATTCTTATAATTCCCATTTCGCCCCTGCTTTCCGCACCCGTCATGCAGTCTGCGTTTGCTCAGCTGCTGCCCGCACTTTTCGGCGGTCTTGCGGTTGTGTTCGTGTCCAAGAACCTGAAGCTTTCTATTGCACCCATTATCCTCATGCTGGTTCTGTTCATCTTTGTACCTGCGCTGAATGCCGGCACTGTTGGCATCATGGTGCCTGTGGGCGTTATCTTCACTCTTATCGTAGCCCGCATTATGTATAAGAAGGGGATGCTGTAATGAAGTACCTGCTTGTTGCTCTTGCAGCCGTAATAGTTGTGCTGCTTGCGGTTATAGTTCTGCGTACACTGCGCTTCAAGCCCAAGCCCGGTCCGAAGGTGTTTGACAACGAAGAAAAGTTCGACGGCGATAAGGTCGTCAAAAATCTGCAGGCACTTGTACGCTGCAAGACCATATCCAACCGCGACCCTGCGCTGGAGGACGAGGCTGAGTTTGAAAAGCTAATAAACCTGCTTCCGGAGCTGTACCCCAATGTATGGGAAAAGTGTGAGCTGATGCGTATGCCC
>JAFXFT010000257.1 GCA_017513385.1 Oscillospiraceae bacterium
ACTGGAGTTCAGACGTGTGCTCTTCCGATCTCTCTGCGTGCTGGATAACAGCATCACCGCTATGACCGGTCATCAGGAGAATTCCGGCACAGCCAAGAACCTTATGGGCTACGAAGTTCCTCCCGTAAGCATTCTCGATATGATCTACGCCACCGGTATCGATAAGGAGCGCGTTCTCATTGCCGATCCCATCGATCAGGAGGCAATGCAGGGCGCCATCAAGACCGCTCTTGACAACGAAGGTGTATACGTCATCATCTCCAAGCGTCCCTGTGCTCTGCTCAAGGAGGTCATTAAGGCCAACGCAGGTATCCGCTGCGAGATTGATGCCAATAAGTGCGTAGGCTGCAAGCGCTGCATGAAGGTTGCTTGCCCCTCTTTGGCATTTGAAAATAAGAAGGCATGGATAGCCGACCCCGCAAACTGCAATGGCTGCGGTCTGTGTATGCAGATGTGCAAGGTTGGCGCTATCAGCCGGATTGGCGGTGCAAAATGACAACTAATATTCTTCTCACCGGTGTAGGCGGACAGGGCACTATCCTTACCACCAAGATCCTTTCCTCCGCTCTTGCCCAGCTTGGTTACGACGTTAAAATGAGCGAGATCCACGGCATGAGCCAGCGCGGCGGTACCGTTAATACTCAGCTCAAGTACGGCGAAAAGGTTTATGCGCCTAATATCGGCGAAGGCGAAGCTGACATTATCGTTGCTTTTGAAAAGGTGGAGGCACTCCGCGCCCTGCCTTATCTGAAAAAGGGTGGCAGCATCGTTATGGACGAGCGCGAGATTTACTCTATGCCCGTTCTCACCGGCGACGCAGTATATCCCCACGATGCCGAGAAGGAACTGACCGAGCTGGTAGGCAAGGTCACCGTTATTCCCGCCAGCAAGATAGCTGAGGAACTGGGCAGCATCAAGGCACAGAATATCTGCCTGCTTGGTGCCCTTGTAAAGCAGCTGGGTCTTACCGAAACCGATTGGGAAAAGCTCATCAGTGAGAGCGTTCCTGCCAAGACTATAGATATAAATCTGGCAGCCTTTAAACGCGGCTACGAATATGTATAATAAGACTCCCCTTACCAAGTGGTAAGGGGAGTTCCCTTTTAAATATCAAGTTCCGGACAGCTGCCGTTTATAATAGCCTGATGGAAGGCGATTATTGGCAGATCAGGTTCAGCAAATATAAATGCGCGGTTGGATAAAATCTGCGGTTCGGCATGGCAGATAAGAGCTGCGGTACGCTCTATATGTTCCTCGCAGCGGTGCTCGCCGCGCAGGGCTTTACCGCCAAGCAGAAAACCGTCCCAGCTCAGCAGACCGAAGCCTTCGGATACCTTATCCACATTGCGGGCCTCGGTGAGTATGTATTCCAGCTTTTTTAGCTTGCCCATAGTGTCCTGAGGGCGTGCGAATATAGTGGTGGGCAACTGGGGAACGTCGTCCAAGTCATCGTAAAAGCCCTCGATGGTGACAATGGCTCGCACACCGGCTTGGCTTATGCAATCGGCAGGCGGCAAATCGGCAGGGATAACAGCTGCAGCGCCGAGCATATTCAGCCCGTAAAAGCAACTCAATGCCTGTGGGATAAGGGGCATGTGGAGCATAACACGGCAGTTTTCGTGAACGCCTATGGCTGCGAAACTGCGGGCGCATTCTTCGCTCATTTTAAACAGCTCTGCGTAAGTGAATTCGCGGCCCATATAGGTGCAGGCGAATTGCTCGGGACGGGCGGCAGCGGCCTCGGCCAGCTGACCGGCGGGGGTAATGGGGTTCATGGTTTTGCCTCCGATTTAATCAGTGGTTATTGTGCGGGAAAAGATGTATCTGATTGCATATTTTACTCTTTGTGGAAGGAGAAGTCAACGGCCCATCTACGCCGCTGCCATTGAAATGGCGGCGGCTGTGTGATATATTTTAAGTAAGAATAGTGAAGGAGGGTACCATGACAAAACTGCGAAGCCTCTTTGAGGGACTAATGAAAAGACATATATGGATAATCGGCTGTGCGGTTTTTGCGGTGCTGTTTCATCTGCTTACGGGTAACAGGCTGCTGATGAACGCCCTTGCCACCGGTGCCCTGTGGATAAAACGCCTGCTGGCATACGTGTTATCGGTGCTGCCGATTTCTATCATGGAATGGACCATTGTTGCCGCGGTAATTGGCGGAGTAATTTACATAATAATTGCAGTGCGTGATATAAAGCGCAGTGAGCAGCGGTGGAGAATTCTGTATAGACGCGTGAGCTTTGTGGTTGCGTTGGCATTGACGGTTTACTGCGCCTTCTGCGTGCTCCTTAGCGCGTCCTACTATGCAGACAACTTCCAAAGGAAAAGTGGCCTGTATGCGCAAAAAAGCTCTGTAGAGGAGCTTTATCGGGCGGCAGAGTACTTCAGCGTGCGGCTGGGTGAGATTTATGATGAGGTGGAGCGGGACGAGAACGGCGTTTTCTGCGAGGACATAAGCGAAATGTTCGATGACTCCACCGAGATATATGAAGGAGTATGCGAGGTTTACCCCTTCCTCGGGCAGGAGTCGGTGAAACCAAAGAAGATGCTGTTTTCGTGGGTAATGAGTTATCTGAACTATACCGGCATATATTTCCCGCTGTCCGGCGAAGCGAATATAAACGTGCATCAGCCCTCCATGATGATACCTGCCACTATTGCCCATGAAATGGCCCATCAGCGAGGGGTAGCCTCGGAACAGGAGGCAAATTTCGTGGAGATACTCACCTGCATGAAGAGTGGGAATCCCGTTTATGAGTACTCCGGCGCGTTCTCCGCGTTTATTAATCTGGGCAACGCCCTTTACCGCTATGATAAAGAGGCCTATGCACAGTTGTGGTACAGCCTGCCGCCCGAGGTGTTGGCGGATATGCAGGCCAATAACGAGTATTGGCAGCAGTTTGAAACCAAGGCAGCAGAAGTTACGGAAAAGGTGTATGACAACTTCCTTAAAAGTCAGGGACAGGAGCTGGGCGTGCAAAGCTACGGCGCCTGCGTAGACCTGCTGATAGCGTATTATAACGAATATGGTGAGTTCTAAAAAAACAACCGCTCCGATCAATTTCGGAGCGGTTGAGTGTTTTTAATAGATAGCCTTTTTCTTGCCGTTTTTGTTGAGGGGAATATCGCGTACGCGAACTATGTAATCAAGGTTCAGGACTTCTTCGTTGCCCAGCTTGTCGGCGATGTTGAGCCAGCCGTCCTTCAAAGCGGTGATAGTGCCGGTTATCTGACTGTCTCCGAGAGTGTATACTATGCACTCTCGACCAATATATTTCTCTAAAAGCTCGTGCATTTTAACAGCTCCTTTTACACGTTTTTTCCTGAATATTTGCCGCACTGCAGCGGCTCTGCGCCGCCGCCTTTGGGCAGGAAGGATAATGAGAAAAATTACTATAAAGATAGAGAAGAATGCAGGATTCAAGTGAATACCACCTTAAAACAAAATGCCGGGAAAGTCCCGGCATTTTAATGTCTGATTATTCGCTGAAGTTGGAGGAGATGAGCTCGGCCAGAGAATCGGCAGCAACTACCTCGTCGGGACCTTCTGCAACGATGGTGATTTCGGTACCCTGAGTGATACCCATGGAAAGAACACCAAGCAGGCTCTTTGCGTTCACGCGTCTGTGATCCTTTTCAACCCAGATGCTGCTCTTGAACTCATTGGCCTTCTGGATGAAAAAGGTGACCGGTCTTGCGTGGAGGCCCACCTCGTTATTGATAACCGCAGTCTTGATATACACCACGACACACCCTTTCGTAATATTTGAAGAAAACTGCTAAAGATACACTATACTTTACCAAAAGTGAAGCTGTTCGTCAATAGTACATTCTGCTGATTTAGCGGGAAATTTACCGCTTGGCATCATTTAAATTCAACTATGGTCACGCCGGTTTCACCCTCGCCATAGCGGCCCAGGCGGAAGGATTTAACATGCTTGTTCTTTTTGAGAGCTGCATGAACGGCGGCGCGGACGGCGCCGGTTCCCTTGCCGTGGATAATGGTGACGGTGTTGAGATGGGCGAGGTAGGCGCTGTCAAGATAGCGCTCCATAACGCTTACCGCCTCATCGGTCATCATGCCGCGCAGGTCGACCTCCGGCTTTACGCTTACGTTGCGCAGCTTGGTGTCAACCTTTTCCATGTACTTCTTCTTTTCGCTTTTTACACCGTCAAGGAGGCGAACCTCGTCCTCTCGGACGGTTATCTTCATAATGCCTGCCTGCAGGGTGAGCATACGGTCGGGGCTGACGGAAATGACCTCGGCGCGGGAGCCCAGCTTCAGTATCTGTACCACATCGCCGGCCTTTACGGGACGGGAGGAGGGCGGCGGGGGTGCTTCTTCGCGCTTGCCGGAAAGCTTTTCCTCGGCATCGTTGAGCTTGCGGCGCAGCTGAGCCTTGGCATCGTTCATCTGCTGAATGTTCTCTGCCTTGGCAGCTTTCTTGCGCATGTCGCTAAGCTCGTTGAAAACTTCCTCGGAAAGCTTGCGGGCATCGCGGAGTATGGTCTCCGCCTCGCGCTTTGCGGAGGCAGCGGCACGCTCTCTGGCTTCGGCAACCTGCTTGCGCAGTTCTTCGATTTCGTTTGCCTTTTCCTGAGCTTCGATGCGCAGCAGACGTGCGTCCTCAAGTTCGCGTTCAAGACGTTGGCGCTCTTTCTGTACAGCGGCCAGCATGCTCTCGAAGTCGAGAGTGTCGGTGTCCACGCGGTTTTTTGCATCACTGATTATCTCCTCGCGGAGACCCAGCCTGCGGGAAATCTCAAATGCGTTGGACTTGCCGGGAATGCCCATGATAAGGCGGTAGGTGGGGCGAAGAGTTTCAACGTCGAACTCGCAGGATGCGTTCTGTACGCCTTCGGTGGTGGTAGCGTAGATTTTAAGTTCCGCGTAGTGGGTGGTGGTAGCAACCTTGGCACCACGTCTGCGGGCGTATTCGATAATGGATATGGCCAGCGCCGCACCTTCTGCGGGGTCGGTACCGG
>JAFXFT010000258.1 GCA_017513385.1 Oscillospiraceae bacterium
ACCCCGACCTTGAGTTCCGCTACTGCTCCCGCTGTGAGGGTTACCACTGCTTCTGCGAGGATCATATTAATAATCACATTCACTTCACCGAATAAACCAAAAGTCCTTTGTCCGCGGACAAAGGACTTTTTTCACGCCAAAACGGCTGTCCCGCTAAGCAGGACAGCCGTTTTATTATTGCTTCTTAGCTTTCAAGCTGCAGACATCAGATTAGATGTGGATGCAAGCCTGGAATGCCTGGTTGACAGCCTCGGAAATGGTAGCTGCCTTGTTGTTGCAGTCGCCGATGATGGCAACGCTGGTCTCGGGAGCGCAGTGGCGGAGAGAATCAACAACGTCGAAGCGGGGCTTGATACCCATAGCAAGGAGAACGGTGTCGCAGGGAATCTCGGTGACTTCGCCAGTCTTGAGATCCTTGACAACAACGCAATCGTCCTTAACTTCAGAAAGAGCGGTGTCATACTTCAGCTCGATGTCGGTCTCTCTGATAAGAGCCATCAGGTCGCTTACGCCACGAACGAACATGGAGGAGAATGCGTCCTTCATCTCGATAACGGTGACCTTCTTGCCCAGGAGCTTGTAATCGTAAGCAGCCTCAAGACCTACCTGGCCGGCGCCGATAACAACGATGTTGTCGCCAACAAATGCGTTGCCTTCTTCAGCATCGGGAGCCCAGGATACGTGGGGCTTGGTGATACCGGGGATGCTCTTGGGAACGATGGGCTCTGCGCCAACGGCGATTACGAGTGCATCGTACTTCTCGAGGTCGAGCAGCTCCTTGGTAGCCTCGGTGTTGAGGAGAACCTTTGCGCCGCGCTCTACGCACTGAGCAGCAGTGTGACGCATCCACTTCAGGTAAGCCTGAACGTCCTTCTTGAAGGGAGGTACAGCTGCGCCGATGACGTTACCGCCGAGACGGCCGGTCTTTTCATACAGGGTTACATCGTGGCCTCTGTCGAGGAGGGTCTGCATAGCCTGAATACCGCCGGGGCCTCCGCCGATGATGGCAACTCTCTTCTTGGTGGTTGCCTTGGGAACAACACCGTCACGCAGCTGGCTGGTCATACCGGACATGGGGTTGATAGCGCAGTAGATGGGCTTGGGAATCATGAGGTGGTTCATGCAGGTGTTGCAGCGCAGGCAGGGTCTGCGATCCTCGGGACGATCCTCAGCATACTTTCTGGGCATGTCGGGGTCAGCCATAAGAGGACGGCACATAGAAACGAAGTCTGCCCAGCCGTTAGCAATGATCTCTTCTGCATAGTCGATGCTCATGATGGAGCCAACGGTGTTAACGAGCAGGTCGGGATATCTCTTCTTGATGTCACGAGCATAGTGAACGTTGAAGCAGTGATCCATGAGGTAGTTCTGGCACCAGTTGTTGAAATACTTCATGTTGAAGTCACTGTGGATACCGGCGGAAACGTGGAGGATATCGATGTGATCCTTCAGGTAGCCGATGAGCTCGAGGGTCTCCTCGAAGTGCATGCCTTCGGGTGCGATTTCGTCAGCGGAGATACGGAACTCGATAACGAAGTCCTCGCCGCAGTGACGACGGATGGAGTCGCAAACTTCGATAGCGAAGCGAGCGCGGCCCTTGGTGTCGCCGCCGTACTCGTCGGTACGCTTGTTGTACATGGGGCTGGTGAACTGAGAGATCAGGTTGCCGTGGCCGCCGTGAACGAGGACGATGTCCATACCGGCGCGCTTCATCATACCTGCAGCCTTACCGTACTTCTCGATGGTCTCGTGAATCTTCTCGATGCTCATCTCGATGCAGGGAATGGGCTCACGGTTGTTTTCCTTAGCGCGGCGACGCTCGTTATCGGAGATACGGGAGGATGCGCTGAAGGGAGCGTGACCAACGGTCTCGAAAGCAGTGTTCTCACCGTTGTGGTTGATCTCGAAAGATGCATGGCAGGCATACTGCTTGCACATGTCGGCGTACCAGGTCATGGGGAGAACGCCATCGGGGTTGGACATATCAAGCTGATAAGCCTCGTCCTTACACTCGGTGATATCGATGGAGCAGTTACCTACATAGAGGGTGCAGACGCCGCCGCGGGCGAACATGCGGAACCACTCAACGAAATCGTGAGTTACCAGACCGTCAGTGCTGGCCAGGTTGGGAGAAGGGGGAGCAAGAGTGATACGGTTCTTGAAATCGATACCGCGGATGCGGATCGGCTGGAATACGTGGCTGTACTTGGAGCCCATAATTGTACTTCCTTTCATTTATGTATTTTTAAATATTGAACTATTTAAATTGCCTCGATATGGATAATATTATCCACACTAAGACATTGAATATTATAAATCAATATTCCATCATATGCAATAAAAACTTTGTATCAATTTACGAATAATTATAAATTAAGCATTAAACACTCAAAATCATAGCTTTTATTTATACTCTCCCCCGCCCCATAAAGACTACGGATATTCTTCATCACAATTAAATACCGCCTATTTGATTGCATTCTCTTGACAAATACATTCGCAGAATGTTACGATTACTACATATAAATTAGGAGGTGCTTGACACATGACTAAAAAGGAAAAATTCTTGTCCGTAATGCGTAATGAGCAGCCCCCCAAGTGGATGGGCTATGGCTTCGACGCTTTCCCCCAGATTATGTTCCACTGCGTAATGGATCCTATTTCCATTTGGGATATTCTCTTCATGTCCGGCGAATATGTCGTTGATAACTGGGGCGTTGCCCACCGTTATCTGCCCGGCGACCCCGGCGTTATCCCCATCGTAAACGAGGAAAATCAGGTAATCAAGGACATCACCAAGTGGCGTGACTATGTTACCTTCCCCGAGATCCCCACCGACCTCGACTGGAGTGCAGCCAAGGAAACCATTGCCGGTATCGACCGTGACAATGAGTTCGTCATGGTTCCCTCTTTCCGCGGTCTTTTCGAGCGCGCACACTGCCTCATGACCTTCGAGGATTGCCTTATCAACATGTACGAAGAGCCCGAAGCAATGAACGAGTTCTTTGAAGCATACACCGATTGGAAGATCAAGGTAGCAGAGCAGCTCATTGACAATCTGCAGCCCGATATCATCCACTCTCACGACGACTGGGGCTCCAAGAACGCAATGTTCTTCGCTCCCGAAGTATTCCGCAAGCTGCTCAAGCCTCACTACAAGAGACTTTATGATTACATCCACTCCCGTGGCGTAATGGTACAGCATCACTGCGACTGCTATGCTACCGACATCGCTCCCGATCTGGTTGATCTGGGTGTTGAGATGTGGCAGGGTGTTCTTCCCCAGAACGACATTCTCCGCATTCAGAAGGAAACCGGCGGCAAGCTGCTCCTTATGGGTGGTCTTGACCAGGGTCTCATCGACCAGGCTGACGTTACCGAGGAAGTCGTCCGCGCAGAAGTTCGCCGCGCTATCGACGAGTATGCTCCCGGCGGCGCATTCCTGCCCTGCGTTGGCAGCCTTGAGTGCCTGAACGCTTGGGTTACTCCCGTTGTTATCGACGAGTGCAACAAGTACGGCGCAGAGTGGCTGGCAAAGAACAGCTGATTTTAAGTTGATACATATTATCCCCACAGAAGCATGCTTCTGTGGGGATATTTTTTATATCTTAGCGGCAGGGGCACGCCCCTGCCCTACGTTCACGAATGAACTAAAACAAAAATCGTAGGGCTGAGGCACGCCTCAGCCGCTGAATGCAAAAACTCCGAAGGAATTTTCCTTCGGAGTTTTTTACTATATGTTATTACTTGCAGATATTGTAGATGGACATTGCGTAGACCTTGGCGGCCTTGAGCATGTCGGATATCTTCATCTTTTCGTTTGCACCGTGAGCGCCGGCATCAAAGCCCATGAAGCCTGCGCCGAAGGCTACACCGCCCTCGATACCGTGAACGTAGGTGCCGCCGCCCATGGAGTAACAGCCGCCCTTCTCGCCGGTAACTTCCTCGTAAGCACTCAGCAGAGCCTGAACAAAGGGAGTGTCGGCGGGAGTGTGGTGAGGAGGATTCATAAAGCTCTTTACTTCAAAGCCTGCATCGGTCAGGTTCTTGTCACCGACCATGCGGCAGTTTTCCTCGGTTGCGCAAACGGAAGCACGGCAGTCGATAGCGCCGTCAGCACCCTTTTCGTTAATGTGGAAAACGGTAAGAGCCATGGTCAGAGGGCCGGAAAGCTCGTCGCTCATTGCTACACCCATAGCCTTGCCCTCGCCGTCGCCGTGGGGGAAGAGCTTATTGAGACCGAGGATAGCCTTGGTGGAATCGCAGTCTGCCAGAGGCAGTGCGGCAAGAATAGTGATAAGTGCGGTAATACCGTTTACACCGAGAGAAGGCATGGATGCATGGCAGCCTACACCCTTGACGGATATCTTTACGTCCTCGCCTTCAGCTGCTACGGTATAGCTGACCTTCAGTTCCTCAGCCAGCTTTGCGCATACCTTTTCGACCTCTGCTGCGTCGATACCGGCAACAACTGCATTGGCATCGGCAGGCAGAATGTTTACAACGATACCGCCGTCAAAGCTCTTAACTCTGGGCAGAACGGTTTCAGCCTCCCAGGACTTATTGAAGAAGGGTGCATATCTTCCCTTTTCAGTGTTGAAAATGGGGAATGCTGCGTCGGGAGAGAAGGTTCCGGGAGCAGGCTTTTCCTTGGAATAATAGTAAACCATATCCTGGCTGCCGGACTCTTCATCTGCACCGAGGATAAGTCTTACGTTCTTGGTAAGAGG
>JAFXFT010000259.1 GCA_017513385.1 Oscillospiraceae bacterium
CGCCGAAGGCTTCCTTCTGGGCATTGAGCATGATCTTCTCCAGCTCGTCGGCAAAGAGGAAGGTCTCATTTCTGCGGCGCATTACCTCGTCCTCGAAAAGGAAGCGGGAGTAGATGTCAACAATAATCTGGGTGTTGTCCTGAATCTGGCTCTCGATGAGCTGTATCTTCTCTTCGCCGCTTGCCTTGGCAATGGCATCGTTGACGATGATAAGCTCGTTGAAGTTGGATGCGGTCTCGGCAACGGGCATGGTATAGCCGGTGTTCAGGGGACGGTGATCCTGAATCTGCTGACCGTGGTAGGCATGACCCAGCTCATGAGCCAGCGTTACAACGGAGCCGAAGCTGCCGGAGAAGTTAGTGAGGATACGGCTCTGTCCTACGAATGGAAGATTGGAGCAGAACGCGCCGCCTACCTTGCCGCCACGGGGATAGAAGTCGATCCACTCCTCCTTGAAAGCTCGGTCGACCATCTCGGCGAGATCGGGAGCAAAGCTGTTGAAATGCTCAACAAGGTACTTGTGAGCGTCCTCAACGGTATAAGCAGTGCTGTCAGCCTTGCCCATGGGAGCGAGAATATCGTACCATGGCAGACCTTTTTCGTGACCCAGCAGCTTTGCCTTGTGCTTCAGGTATTCCTGGAACTTGGGCAGCGCCTCGCGCATTGCCTGCAGCATTGCGTCGAGAGTCTCCTTCTTCATACGTGACTGAGCAAGAGTCATCTCAAGAGGATTTGCGTAGCCGCGCAGCTGGGCCTCCATGTTTACCTGAGCCTTGATGCTGTTAAGCGCAAAGGCTATAGAATCCTTTATCTTCTTGTAGCAGGCAAGCTCTGCATCAAAGGCAGACTTACGAACCTCGGGGTCATCGCTGTCGGCAAGGCCGCGGATAGCGGAAAGGGTGGTTACCTCGCCCTTGTAATCAACCTCTACGGTTGCAGTAAGATAGGAGACCAGGTCACCCCATGCACCGCCGCCGGAAATATCCATGCGGGCAAAAATGGCCTCGGCCTCGTCGCTCATGGTATGGGCGACCTCTTCCTGCACCTCGTGGAAATAGAACTTATAGGCGCTGAGAACTTCATCGCCGGCGATTATCTCGTCGATGTTCTCAAGCTCACCCACGAACTTCTGGAAGATAACAGCTTCCCTTGCGATGCTTGTGGCAAGGTTCTGAATCTTGGTGGTATACGCCGCGCCCTCGGTGTCGGCGCTGTTGGCGGAGCGGCGCAGGCTGAAATAGCCGCCGAGACGACGGACGAGCACCGTCATTTCCTCGCGGATCTCAATTACCTTGCGCAGAGAAGCGGCAGCATTGGCTGCGTCCAGCTCACCCACCGCTGCCTTATATGCGGCGATAAGCTCCTCAAGGCGGGTCACACCCTCAGCCAGCGCGGGATCGTCAATGCCTTTATACAGTACGTCAAGTGACCATTCGTTATACATAATCAAACCTCATTTCAATGTTTGTTTTAATTAGTATACCAAATATAAGCGGTTTTGTAAAACTGCATCACAGAAAAATTTTCACCCGCCCCTTGACAACATGATATCATTTTGATATCATGCAGATACAAATTCCAAGAAGTGGAGGAAAAACATATGAAAGAGAAAATATTAAGCGCCAAGCCCAAGGGTATGCTGGCCCTGTGCCTGATAATCATTGCCCTTATTCTTGGTATGGTTGGATTTGTATTTGGAGTATTTGCTGCCGCATCCGGCTCTGTTCCCGGCATAATCCTCACTATCTTCTGCGCCCTTGTGGTTCTGCTGGGCTGGATACCGCTGATAGGTCTCAAGATACTCAAGCCTCAGGAGGCGCTGGTACTTACCCTGTTCGGCAACTACATAGGCACCCTCAAGGGCGAGGGCTTCTACTGGGTCAACCCCTTCTGCTCCGCCGTCAATCCCGCCGCCGACACCAAGCTCAATCAGAGCGGCGACGTAAAGACCAAGACCACCCATATCAACGCCAACGGCGTGGCTGTTTCCGCAGAGCTGCCCAACAAGCGCATGAGCCTGAAGATAATGACTCTCAACAACAATCGCCAGAAAATCAATGATTGCCTCGGCAACCCCGTTGAAATAGGCATTGCAGTTACATGGCGCATCATCGACACCGCCAAGGCCGCCTTCAATGTTGACAACTACAAGGAGTTCCTCTCCCTGCAGTGCGACAGCGCCCTGCGCAACATCGTCCGCCTTTACCCCTATGACGCCGCTCCCGACGTGGACACCACCGGCGACGGAATTGCCGACGACGGCAGTCTGCGCGGCTCTTCCGAGATAGTTGCCGGACGCATCAAGGCCGAAATACAGGCCCGCGTAGAGGAAGCCGGTCTTGAGATAGTGGACGCGCGAATCACCTACCTCGCCTACGCTCCCGAAATTGCAGCGGCAATGCTGCAGCGTCAGCAGGCAGCGGCCGTTGTTGACGCAAGAAAGCTCATCGTTGACGGCGCTGTTGGCATGGTGGAAATGGCGTTGGAGCGCCTCAACGAGCGCGGAACTGTTCAGCTTGACGAAGAGCGCAAGGCTGCAATGGTCTCCAATCTGCTGGTAGTCCTCTGCGGCAATAAGGACGCCCAGCCCATAGTCAACTCTGGTTCCCTGTATTAAGCTATGGCAGATAACCCCAAGAAGCAGGTTCCGCTGCGTCTCTCCGCAAAGCTCTACGACGCTATTGCCGCATGGGCGGAGGACGATTTCCGCAGCGTAAACGGTCAAATAGAATATCTGCTCACCGAATGCGTGAAGCAGCGCCGCAAAAACGGAGCCTACGTATCCACCGAGCTGGATAAACCCTTTGACCTCGATTTTTTAAAGGACGAATAAGATATTTTGACAAAACGGCAGAGGCTTTTGTGCCTCTGCCGTTTTAATTATCAATGAGTATCTGCGTGAGCGGGCTTGAAAATAGTCTTGAAAATCTTGCGGACAAGAGGCTGAATGAAGAACAGCTGTCCGAAATATGCAAAGGGCAGGTTGCAGCAGACCAGCTTGAACCAGTTTGCAAGGAGCGTAAGGAAATTGAAGCCCGCGTAGTAGGGGTAATAG
>JAFXFT010000260.1 GCA_017513385.1 Oscillospiraceae bacterium
GCAGCAAGACCAGCCTGTTCATGCAGCCCGACATTTGGCGCGAGTTCATCAAGCCCGCCTATGTAAAGAGCTTCAACTACATGCACGACAACGGTGTTATCATCATGCACCACAACGACAGCTTCCTTGAGCCCATCGTTGAGGATATGATCGAGCTGAAGATCGACATCTGGCAGGGTGTTCTTCCCCAGAACGACATCCCCAAGCTGCAGAAGCAGATCGACGGCCGCATGGCTCTCATGGGCGGTATCGACGCTGCCATTGTTGACCGCGAGGATGCAACCGAGGAAGAGATCCGCCGCGAAGTCCGCCGTGTCTGCGACAGCTACGCTCCCGCCGGCAACTTCATTCCCTGCATCACTTACGGCGGCCCCGGCCCCATCTATCCCCATGTTGATCCCATCATCAATGACGAGATCGACCGCTGGAACGCAGAAAATCCCATGTAATTATTCTAAGAGGAGGTTTTACCATGGATATCACCAAGGTTCCCGCCCCCGTTCTTGAAGAAGCCTTCAACATTGTTGTCACCGTAAAGCCCCCAGTGGTGGTTGGGCAGGACGATGTACACGGTCGCCGCCAGCTCATCGAAATCGAGGGTGGCGTTGTAAGCGGTAAGCTCAGCGGCAAGGTTCTCCCCTGTGGTGTTGACAGTCAGATAATCCGCCCCGACGGTCTGGCCGAGCTGGTCGCCCGCTATGCCATTCAGCTGGACGACGGCGAAACGGTCTACATCAACAACGCAGGCATTCGCCGCGTTGCTCCCGAGTACGCAGCCGATGCCGCCGCAGGCAAGATAATCGACCCCCAGTATGTATATTTTGCCACCGTCCCCACCTTCGAGGTTTATTCTGAGAAGTACAGATGGCTGGAGCGCTCAATTTTCCTCTGCTCCGCTGTCCGCCTCCCCGATAAGGTGCTTATCAGCATGTACGAAGTAAAGTAAATGCAGAACTCCCCTGTTCCAAGGAACAGGGGAGTCAGTTTTTTATCCGTTATATCTTCCGAGGTATCTCGCCGCCGTATATGCTGTGCCGGTAGCGTTGAGAATGGTGGAGCTGGTTACGCAGTCGCCGACCATGTTGAACACAGGGGCGACATCGTAGAAGCTCATGGCCTCCGCCTTGCGGGCTTTCATGCCCACCGCATAAGCCACGGTATCCGCCTCGTAGAACACCTCGCCCTCGGGACCGGTGCAGCGAATGCCCTTGTCAGTTATCTCCTCGGCGCGGGTATTGTAGTGAATGGGAATATTGTGCTGGATTATCATATCCATTACGGCTATGCCGTGGCAGTTGTTGCCGCCGTCATTGATTCTGCCGCCCATTTCAATGATTTCCACATCGTGACCCAGACCCTTAAGGTAGATTGCCAGCTCAGTACCGGCAAGACCTGCGCCAAGTATCATCAGCTTGCCTTTGGCAAGCTCGGGATTGGTAAACACTTCAACACCGGAGTAGACATTGGCGCCGTCTATGCCGCTGATGGGAGGCTTTACCACCTCGGAACCCACAGCGCAGATAACCGCGTCAACCTTCTGCTGAGCGGCATAATCGTGAGTGACCTCGGTATTAAGGCGCACATCCACGTTATACTTTGCGATTTTCGCTTTCTGCTGCTCTATGTAATCATGCAGGCGCTCCTTGAAGGGCACGTTTCTCTCGCAGAGAATTGTTCCGCCCAGCTCGCCGGACTTTTCGCAGAGAATTACATCATGTCCGTTCTCCGCAGCCGTTACCGCAGCCTGCATACCGCTGATGCCGCCGCCGATAACAAGAACCTTCATCTTCTTTGCGTCAGGCAGGGAGTAATAATTTTCTCTGTTGCGGGCAGCCTCGGGATTGAGGGCGCAGAGCAGGTCGCCGTGACCTACGGTATTGGAGAAGCATGTCAGGCAGCGCATACACTTGCGTATCTCGTCAACTCTGCCGGCGCGAACCTTATTGGGCAGGTCGGGATCGCAGCAAAGCTGACGTGCCATATAAATAATATCTGCCTTGCCGGAGGCAAGAACCTCTTCCATAACGTAGGGATCGCTGAAGCCGCCTGCTACGCCAATCAGCGAATGCTTAACGTGCTTCTTTATCTCAGCCGCTACGTCGGCATGATGTCCCTGCTCATAGAACATACTCAAATGGGTGCGGGAGAAGGACTCGGCGGTTTTACCGGTGCCTGTGGCAGCTACCACCAGATTGCGGTTCAGTCCCCGAACCTTCCGTTCAGCGTGAAGCTTGTCGAGAATCTCCTGCTGATAGGGGTAAGGGTGAATGTCAAAAACAAAGGCACGGCTGCTGCTATCGCCCATCATGCGCTCAGCCCGGAGTGCCCGGAACAGCCGCTCCCGCTCGTCCTCCTTGTAAAACTCGAATTCCGAGGAGTTCCAATAGCTGTCGAAGGTGGCAGTAATCTTCTGGATGGTGCTGGGCAGGTCCTTGGCTGTCACCTTCACATTCCACTCCAGGCCGCTGGAAATGGCTGCGTTGGACAGGTTGGAGGAGCCCACATAAGCGGTGGTAAAGCCGGTA
>JAFXFT010000019.1 GCA_017513385.1 Oscillospiraceae bacterium
CACCTTCAAGCTTGTTGCCGAGATACCAGCCGCCGCCATGTACGTAGAAAATTCCGGGGAAGGGAGCCTGTGCATCGTCGGGGAGGTAGATGTCCAGCTTCTGCTGGGGCAGGGTGCCGTACTGAACGTCAAGAACCTTGTTCTTGACCCTGTTGGTGTCGAAGGTCACGGGAGTCGCCATGCGGGCGAAATCTTCGGGGGTTACATACTCGAATTCAGCGGTGTTTGCCATATATTTTTCCTCCTTGTGAATTTTAATACTTGTTCTTCAAATGAACCGAGCAGCGGGGATTGACGTAGCGGCGCTTGCCCACGGTTTGGTTTTCGTACTCGATGGCATCAACGGGGCAGTGGTGCAGGCAGGCGAGGCACATGGAGCAGTCGCCCTCCCAAACGGGGGTGTCCTTGAACTTTATGCAGGACATGGGACATACGGTGACGCATTTGCCGCAGCCAAGGCAGTTATCGGTAACGCGCAGCTTGCTGGTTCCTGCGGCGGTGCTTATGGCCTCGGTGGGCATGAAGGGCATGCGGGGAGCCTTGTCGGTGAGCGCACCGTTTTCCTTTGCCTTGAGCTTGTCGATAATGCCGTTTACGGCAGCCTTGGCGGCGTCCAGCTTTGCGGTAAGCACCTGCTCGGAGGGCAGGTTGGACCAAAGAATGAAGTTGTCGGGCATAACGAGCTCGAAAGAGCCGTTGTAGCCGATACCCTTGTTTTTCAGCGCCATTGTAAGAGCCGCGCCTTCATCGCCGCTGCCTGCGCCGCAGGTGAATACACCGAAAACGTGCTGATTTGCGTAGCCCGTCAGTTCCAGCTTCTCGATGAAGGCTGCAACAGGACCGGGCAGAGTATATGCAAAGGTGGGGACGACGAATCCCAGGTATTCATCGTCGGTAATGTCAAAGTTATAGTGTTCGTCGCGGAGCGCAAGACCGATGGAAATTATTCTGCTGCCCAGCGCGGCGGCTATCTGCTCAGCGGCAGACTGGGAATTGCCGGTGGCGGAGAAATAAAAGATCACGGGCGTCACCCTTTCATTGTTTTTAATTGAGTATATCACAGGCGAAGAGCCATTTCAAGAATTACATAAACGGTTGACATAGCAAGGGAGAAAGAAGTATAATTATCTCAAGATTATTGTGCGCCACCTAATGCACAGAAAGGGGAAAGTATGATAAAACAGTTTGAATGCGGAACTTCCGGTACTATAGTTGAAACCAAGGCGGGCAAGATAAGAGGCTTTAAGCTTGAGAGCACCTATACCTTCCACGGAATCAAGTATGCCGAGGCAAAGCGCTTCCAGCAGCCTACTCCCGTTCAGCCCTGGGAGGGTGTTCAGGACGCTCTGTGGTATGGTCACGTTGCACCCCTTATGAGCCTCAACTCCCCGGCAATGGATCTGCTCATTCCACATCGCTTCTGGCCCGAGAGCGAGGATTGCCTCTATCTCAATGTTTGGACTCAGTCTCTTGATAAGGAGTCCAAGAAGCCCGTTATGGTATGGCTTCACGGTGGCGGATACTCCGCAGGCTCCTCCATTGAAATGGTTGCCTACGACGGCGATAACCTCAGCAAATACGGCGACTGCGTAGTTGTTACCATTAACCATCGCCTTAATATCCTCGGTTATTTCGACCTTTCCTCCTACGGCGAGCGCTTTGCCAATTCCGGCAACGCCGGTCAGGCTGACATCGTAGCTGCGCTGGAGTGGGTACGCGATAATATCGCAGGCTTCGGCGGCGACCCCGATAACGTCACCATTTTCAGTCAGTCCGGCGGCGGCGGAAAGGTGCTGAGTCTTATGCAGACTCCCGCGGCCGATGGTCTCTTCCACCGTGGTATTCTCATGAGCGGCGGCGCAGGCAAGCCCATGTTCCGCGGCGAGCGCCATGACAAGGAAATCGCCCAGCTTCTTATTGAACAGCTTGGCGGTGAGGACGTAAGCGTTTTGGAAACCGTTCCCTTTGATAAGCTGGTAGAGGCATATAATGCAATTTCGCCCAAGATGGCGGAGAACGGCTGGTTTGCAATGTGGGCACCCTTGGCAAACGATTGGTACGTTGGCGATCCATGGGAGGTCGGTTACACCGAGCACGCAAAGACAATTCCGCTCATGGTCGGCACCGTTATCGCCGAGATGGGATTTGCGGCGAACACACCCAACAAGGACGACATTCCCGTAGAGCAGCGCGTGACTATGGTCAAGGAGCACTTTGAGAATAAGCCCGAAGCCGATAAGGTCATTGAACTGTTCAGAAAGGCATACCCCGGCAAGAACGAGCTTGTCCTGAAGGGCCTTTCCAACCGTGCGGATATTCTCGAGTTCTGCGAGAAGCATGCCAAGGAATGCTCCGCAAATATTTACTGCTACCTCTTTACATATGACTTCCCCTATGACGGAGGCATGCCCGCATGGCACTGCTCCGATATTCCTTACGCATTCCATAATATCGACAAGGTCGCCATCTGCAACGGCAACCTCGCCAGCGAGGACCTGCAGGAAGCATACTTCGGTGCATACGTCCAGTTTGCCCGCACCGGTGATCCCAACGCCCCCGGTCTTGCCAAGTGGCCCGCATTCACTCCCGACTGCAAGGCAACCATGTTCTTCGACGAGAAGAGCGAGGCTCGCATAGACGCAGATACCGAGTTCAATATCGAGCACGGCAAGATTTCTCCCAATCCCTTTGCAGCCATGGCAAAGAAGCCCGTCAAGGTCACATTCTGATAAATAAATGAAAGGCCCTGCACATCGGTGCAGGGCCTTTCTGCGGAAAGGGAAAGCTGCAGACCAATAGGTCTGCAGCTTTTGGAATCTGAAATTAAGCAACCTTCTTGTTGTTCATGCTGCGCATGATGAGCAGGAAGCCGATGATGATAACTGCGCCGATGATGAGGCAGACAACAGCGCTCTGAACAAAGCCTGCGATGATGTAGCAGACGAAGCTGATGGCTGCAACTGTGATGGCGTAGGGTATCTGAGTAGCAACGTGGAGAACGTGTACACAGCGAGCACCTGCAGAGGACATGATGGTGGTGTCGGAGATGGGGGAGCAGTGGTCACCGCAGACAGCGCCGGCGAGACAAGCGGACATGCCGATGTAGAGCAGGGGGTTCTCGGGTCCGAACATGCTGGAAACGATGGGGATAAGAATACCGAAGGTACCCCAGCTGGTGCCGGTTGCGAAAGCAAGGATGCAGGCAACGATGAAGATAACTGCGGGCAGGAAGCTGGACAGGTTCTGAGCAGCCTCGCTGGTCATGAGCATCTCAACATAGCCGGCAGCGCCGAGCAGGTCGTTGGACATGTTCTTGAGGGAGGTAGCCAGGGTGAGAATGGTGATAGCGGGAACCATGGCGATGAAGCCCTTGGGAACGCACTCCATAGCGTCCTTGAAGGTGATGAGCTTGCGGGCCATGAGATAGATGATGAGAACAATAAGAGCAATGAGAGAGCCCCAGGGCAGACCGACGGTAGCATCGGTGTTACCGAATGCTGCTACGAAGCTGCCTGCGCACTCGGTGCCGCCCCAGATGTCAACGCCGAAGAAGCCGCCGACATAGAGCAGACCGATGATGGAGATAACAACGAGAACAACGATGGGGAGAATGAGGTCGATAACGCGGCCTCTGGGATTGGACTCAACGTCGTCGCCGCCAACGCGCTCGGTGGTGGAGAAGAGGTCGCCGTTGTTGAGAGCGTTGAGCTCATGCTTGCGCATGGGGCCGTAGTCAGCCTTGAGCAGAACGATGGCAATAACGAATACGAGGGTCAGCAGGGAATAGAAGTTGTAGGGAATAGCCTTGATGAACAGCTCGATACCGGAAAGACCGGTGCCATCGGCGTAGCTGGAAACAGCTGCTGCCCAGGAGCTGATGGGAGCGATCATACAGATGGGAGCTGCGGTGGCGTCGATGAGGTAGCTGAGCTTAGCGCGGGAAACTCTGTGGCTGTCGGTAACAGGCAGCATAACGGAGCCGACGGTAAGGCAGTTGAAATAGTCATCGATGAAGATAAGTATGCCGAGAACGAAGGTTGCCAGCTGAGCGCCGATGCGGCTCTTGATGTGAGTTTCGGCCCAGCGTCCGAAAGCAGCGGAGCCACCGGACTTGTTGATAAGAGCAACGATAATGCCGAGAATGACCAGGAACAGGAAGATACCTGCGGTGCCGGAAATGGCGGAGATGACACCGTCATTTACAACGTGGTCAATAGTGGCAGTTACGGAACCGCCGCTGGCGAAGATTGCGCCGACAACAATACCAAGGAACAGGGAAGAATAAACTTCCTTGGTAATGAGAGCCAGAGCGATAGCAACGATGGGCGGAACGAGAGCCCAGAAGGTGGCAGCGGTCTCAACGCCGCTTGCGCTCACGGCAATAGCCATGACGAGAACAGCGATGACTACCACAATGGTGATAATGTTTTTCGCTTTGAGTTTCATTTTCTTTCCTCCTCGCTTTTCGCGATAAAAAATGCAGCCATGACGCGGTCATGACTGCATAAACAATTCGTTTGGCAGCATGACAGCTCTCCACTTGCGTGACAGTCCGAGCGGATATTCTCCGTCGAACCAGCGCCGCCGCTCCGGACAGAACGGACGGTACTTCGGCGGCAACCCCTTTCCTCACCCCGCTGTCCGGCGGATTGGCGGAGAGTACTGATGGCGACCGCGCCTCTATCATGGTTACTATATGTGAACGGTGTTCACAGTATTAATTTACCTTAAATCATTGAATTGTCAAGGGATTTTGAGAAAAAAACTGAATTTTGTTCATATTTTGTTGATAATTGAGGAATTTTACGGTTATAAGCGCTTCTCGATGTTTTTCCAACTGTGGGTAGTCAAGCAGCTTTTATCCAGATCCTTCGTCATATTTTGCCAAAGACCGTATGGTACGGTAATTGAAAGATAATCCTTGATAGCCGCGCTGCGCTGGGAAATATCGAAAAGCCCCATAATAGCATAAGGCTCATCTTTGCCCATCTGTTCGGCTGCATATACAATGG
>JAFXFT010000261.1 GCA_017513385.1 Oscillospiraceae bacterium
CAGGGGCGTGCCCCTGCCGCTGACAGAGTCTCTCGTAACTGCGGCGGCAACTTCAATGCCCCTCATCAGTCAAACGCCGCGCGTTTGCCAGCTTCCCCCCAAAGGGGGAAGCCAACAAGGAAGGCTGCTGCGCAGATGCCCCTCATCCGTCATTTGCTTACGCAAATGCCACCTTCTCCCGAGGGAGAAGGTTAAGAGGTATAGTTTATTTTATGTTTCACGTGAAACAAAATTAAACAAAAACCTTGATAAACCATGCAACGCTTGGTATAATACTTCAATACAGAGAAGTAAAAGGAGGGAGCGTATGGCGAAAACAATAGCCCTGTTCAACCAGAAGGGCGGCGTGGGTAAAACCACCACCTGCGTCAATCTTGCCTGCGGCCTCACCAACCTTGGGAAAAAGGTTCTCGTAGTTGACACCGACCCACAGGGTCACAGCACCTCGGGCCTCGGCGTTGACAAAAATATCGCGCCCAGCGTGTATGACGTGCTCCTCAACGGCGTTGCCGCGGAGAAAGCAATCGTAAAAACCCGCTACGCCGACGTTCTGCCGTCCAATAAGAGCCTTTTCGGCGCAGGAATACAGATGACAGAGCTGGAAAACAGAGAATACATACTGCGGGAGGCTCTCGCTGCGGTAAAGGATAAGTACGACTATATTTTCATCGACTGCCCCGCGCTGCTGGAGCTGCTTACGCTCAATTCCCTCGCTGCGGCAGATACCCTGCTTATCCCCGTCCAGTGCGAATATCTGGCGCTGGAGGGTCTGAGCAGCCTTATGGGTACCGTGCGCATGATGAAAAAGAGCGTAAACCCCAACCTCGACATTGAGGGCGTGCTCCTCACAATGTATGACGGACGCACAAATCTGTCCCTGCAGGTGGCAAACGAGGTAAAGAGATACCTTAAAGACAAGGTTTATAAGACCGTAATACCCCGAAATGTGCGCCTTTCCGAGGCTCCCAGCCATTTTAAGCCCGTAATCGCATATGACAGAGCCTCCAAGGGCTCGGTGGCATACATGGAGCTGGCAGAGGAAGTCCTAAAGCGCAATAAGGATAAATAATACATTATAATATAAAGGAGAGGAACGGCTTGGCTAAGGGTCTGAACTTATCCGGACTTGGCGCGCTTTTCGGCGAAGAAGCGCTGATAGACGACCAGGTCGAATGCGCCATGATACCCGTGGCGAAAATCTCAACTGCCGCAGGGCAGGCGAGAAAGTATTTTGACGAGGAGCTCATAGACGAGCTTGCCGACTCGATCAGGGAGCACGGTATAATCCAGCCGCTTACAGTAAGACAGCTGCAGGACGGCTGCTATGAGATAATCGCAGGCGAACGCCGCTGGCGTGCCGCGCGAAAACTTAATATGGACAAGGTTCCCGCCCGCATAATCGAGGCGGACGACCGTCAGGCCATGGAAATGGGTCTTGTGGAGAACCTCCAGCGTGAGGATCTCAATCCCATCGAAGAAGCACAGGGCTACCGCACCCTTATAAATATCTACGGACTTACGCAGGAAAAAGCCGCGGAAAGAGTAGGAAAATCCCGCCCCGCAGTGGCTAACAGCCTGCGCCTGCTGAGCCTGCCCGAGGACGTTATCGTCCGCATCGAAAACGGCGAGCTTTCATCGGGACACGGACGCGCGCTGCTGGCAGCGGAGGAGGGCGAGGCGATTTCGCTCCTTGCCGATAAGGTGGTCCGCGACGGACTCACCGTCCGCCAGACCGAGGCTCTGGTGAAGAAATACCGCAGCGAGCAGGACGCGCCCCCACCGGAAGTCAAGCCCATCGTAAAGGACGATGCAAGACTTCACGCCCGCGAGTTGGGCCGCCGCCTTTCCGGCGAACTGGGCCGCAAGGTGAAAATCGTAGTAGGCGAGCGCCGCAGCAAGATAGAGCTTGAATTTTACGATAACGACGACCTTGACATGCTAATTGAGCAGCTCAAAGCAGGGAAGTGAGCACAGCACCCAGTGCGTCATTCAGAGGGCGAAGCCCGAAAAATCCCCTATGTAGACGATTTTTGTCGTTATTACATTCCTTTCAACCGGGGGATTCCTCGCAAGCTCGGAATGACAAATCTTTAGTCTTTATGGTTGCAATTGACAGCGCAAGTACCCCAAGTTTTGTCATTGCGAGGAGCGCCAGCGACGTGGCAATCTCCAGCGTGGAAATTATCGGCGCAAAAACGAAAACACGGAAAATGTAAAATATATTCGTAGGGAACGGTCTTGACCGTTCCGCCATGTTGATTTCATTTCCGGCATTAACGTCAAAAAACGGAACAGGCAGGCCTGTTCCCTACAAGGTTGATTTTACATTTTTCGGTTTATCGTTTTTACTGCGGTGGTCTGCGGCGGCATGAGGGCATACAGCCCTGCACACTTGGTTTTCACGATGCCGGCTGCACTATCAGTGCATTCATACAAATAAATTTTGTTACCATACAAAAAAAGTACTACACAATTGGGATATTATAATGTATAATACATTTGGATAAGCATTTATCTTTTTCACGTTGAAAAATCTGTAGTGGTGCGCCGCACCCTGCAGAAGCA
>JAFXFT010000262.1 GCA_017513385.1 Oscillospiraceae bacterium
ATAACTTCGACTTCGGCTACATGGAGAGCCTTGTCGAGAGCAAGGGCAGCGAGCTGTGGGTCTATGTCCAGCGCAACGCCAAGCACGTCACCATTACCCGCAGCGGCTACCATGCTGTAAGCAAGTACGACCTCCGCACTACAATACAGCCCGGTTGTGTATATGTGATGCAGCTCTCGCCCGAAGCAAAGAGAGTGCTGAAGCAAATGGTCTATTTCAAGGTAACCCCTGCCGATTCCAAAGCTATGGTCATGTACCGTAAGGAGCAGCCCGGCTCGACCGAAGAGGTGCTCGGTACCGTTGATGCAAACGGTGAACTTGCCGAGA
Source organism: Oscillospiraceae bacterium (assembly GCA_017513385.1). Classification (GTDB taxonomy): domain Bacteria; phylum Bacillota; class Clostridia; order Oscillospirales; family Oscillospiraceae; genus RGIG6375. Next base: position 328 of record JAFXFT010000262.1, read on the forward strand.
ATCTTGAGTGCGGACGCTACTTCTACAGGGTGGTCTCTAAGGAGTATCATCCGAGCGAAGGGGTCCTCTCTCTTAATGGTGGAGACGAAACTTTATGCGAGTCTGTGATATTGCGCCCCAAATATGCTGTTGTAACTCTTAATGCTGAAGATGGCGTTGCAATATATATTGACGGCGAGCTTGCAGGTACCGGCTCTTTCCAAGGCAAGCTGAACTCCGGTAAATATAACATTGAATGCCGTAAGGAGAATTACAACCCAGGGCTTGAAACGATAATAGTTGAGGAGGGAAAGGATATGACACTGCAGCTCCGTCCTCTGGTTCCGGTTACCGGTTCCCTGTCACTGAAGTCTGTACCTTTGGGCGCGAATATAACAATCAATGGAAAAGATTACGGAGTTACACCGCGCAATATAAGCGGACTTGTCATCGGTAAACACAAAGTGGAACTCTATAAAGAAGAGTTCGGCCGTGTTACGGTTACTGTATCAATAAAGAAAGACGAAGTTGCTGAATATACAGTCGATTTAAGGGAAAACAGCATAGAGCAGGCTAAAGATGCATACAATAAAGAGGATTATGCAAAGGCTTTTGAAATAGCTCAAAAGCTTGCTATGAACGGTGATGCTGCTGCACAGAATCTTGTAGGTTTCTATTATTTCAATGGAAAAGGTGTTGACCAGTCCTATGACGAGGCTGTAAAGTGGTGGCGCATGGCTGCAGAACAAGGATTTGCTGGTGCACAACGCAATCTTGGCATCTGTTATGCTGATGGCAATGGTGTTCCTCAGTCCTTTGAAGAGGCTGTGAAATTATATCGTATGGCTGCAGAACAAGGTGATGGCTCCGCGCAGAATAATCTTGCTATCTGTTATGTTTATGGCAATGGCGTTCCCGAATCCCTTGATGAAGCAATAAAATGGTGGCAGAAGTCTGCAAAACAAGGAAATGCTGAGGCGCAGGGCAATCTGGGACGTTGTTATTATAATGGCGAAGGCGTAGCCCAGTCCTATGAAGAAGCTGTAAAGTGGCTGAGTCTTGCTGTGGAGCAAGGAAATTCGGAAGCCATGGTAGATCTCGGTACCTGTTATAAAAACGGTAAAGGTGTCCCTAAATCATACAATGAGGCAGTAAGGCTATGGCGTAAAGCCGATAACCGTTGGGCTATGGATGAAATTCGCACGTGTTATGAGGAAGCTTTAGGTGTGGATTCCTTGATGGTTGAGGGCTACAAAATTGATGCTGAGGGCTCGTATTTGCAGCCTCTTATGCAGTCCAATCTTGCATATTGCTATTATTATGGTATTTACGTTCCCCAGTCCTATGACGAGGCTGTAAAGTGGTGGCGCAAGGCTGCAGAGAATGGTGGTCTCCGCGGCATGAATGAACTTGGAGTATGTTATGCCAAAGGGTATGGTGTTCCCCAATCCTATGCAGAGGCCGTGAAATGGTGGCGTAAGGCAGCTGAGAAAGATTATGGTGAGGCACTGTATAATCTTGCGCTCTGCTATACTTTAGGTGACGGCATTTCTGTACATACCCCAGAGACATCCGCAGAAGACTATGCCGAAGCGTTCAAATTATTCAGTAAAGCAGCCGAAGAGGATATCCCTGCTGCAATGCTTTGGCTTGGACAATATCACGAACATGGTTACGTTGTATCGAAGTCCTATGAAAAGGCCCTCGAGTGGTACAAGAAGGCCTCTGAAGAAGGATACGGTGATGCTTCTGCTTGTATCGGCAGGATGTATCTGTTAGGACTTGGTATTCCTAAGTCCTACGAAGAGGCTGTGAAATGGTTTGAGAAGGCAGTAGGGCAAGGAAGTAGTATAGCAATGGAGGGCCTCGCTCTTTGCTATGAGAAGGGATACGGCGTCAAGAAGTCGAAGATAAAGGCAGAGGAGTGGTATGCTAAGGCTGAGAAAGCTGAAGTTGAAGATTACCTCTCTTCGTATGTAAAACCGGAGAAGTAACTTAAGCAATATATGAAGATGCGGTAAAAACAGCTAAAAGAGATTTTTCCCATCAGAAGAGCGATTTGCAACCAATGGGTTACTTTTCTGTTTATGTTGCTTTAACCGATGTATTATATATTCAGAAATACTATGAAAAACATGAAATTCAATATCCTGCTTCTTTTTTCGGCATTTCTGCTCCTTGCGGTAATGCCTGTCACCGCCCAGCAGAAGTTCCATATAGTAAGCTTCGATGAATCTCCTCTCGACATGACCGCGCGCGATGCGCAGCACGAGAAAATTGACGGCAACGGCGACCGCTTTGCCATAGTCAAGGTCACCTCCACCTCGGCCGATGACGACCTCCGCGCCTATAACTTCGACTTCGGCTACATGGAGAGCCTTGTCGAGAGCAAGGGCAGCGAGCTGTGGGTCTATGTCCAG
>JAFXFT010000263.1 GCA_017513385.1 Oscillospiraceae bacterium
CTTGTATGCTCCGATGACGCTGTATTCCTCGCTTACGGTCTCCGCACGGCAGACAAAGCCAAATGCAAGACCCTTGCAGCCAATGTTTATGGCAAACTTTCCACTCTTCCCATTATGACCGTCCGTCAGGCGCTGACTCTGCTCCTCGTCTGCGGGGCAGCTAACTGAAAGGAGGGCATACGATGATTCAGTTCCATTCCAACGAAAAGCGCGACCTTAGCCGCATCGACTATTCCGTTGCCGGCAGCTACTACTATCTCACCGAGGATTACTTCAAGCGCAGCCTTAAGCTCGTCCCCTTCTACACCGGCGAGATGACCAATATGTCCGACATGAGCTTCGCCGTTCAGCTGCTCAAGGACGGCAAGCCCACCCGCTACCACTATTACGGCGATGTAGGCAGCCTGCGCATCATTGAGCCTACTGTATACGCCGACATCGCATTCGCCAACGACGATTTCTTCCGCATCCGCGGTTTCCGCGGCGCAGGTGTTCGCCTTGATCTCGATTCCAACTCCGGCAACGGCGCCGCTGCTCTTGAGAGTATCGCCCGTCTTAAGGACGGCAGCTGGGAAGGCGTTTTCGGTCAGCACGGCTATATGCGCTTCGTAGCCCTCAAGGGCAGCATCGAAGTAAAGGCCGAGTATGACTATGAAGCCGGCAAGTACGCCTGCCTTGAGATTTCCTTCCTTCCCGACGAGGACGGCATCTTTGAAGCCGCAGCCCACACCTATTTTGACCGCTTCGTTGCTCCCGCAAGCTATCCCGCTTTCGACGAGATCCGTCAGGCAAACATCGACAGCTTCAACGATTTCTACAAGCATTATGCAAAGCTGCCCTTCAAGGAATACGGTCAGCTTATCGAGGACACTGTTTTCGTAACTTGGAGCCATGTCATGCGCAATAAGGGCTTCATGAAGACCCCCATGATAATGATGCACCACAACGCGCTGGCCTGCGCCATGTCCTGGCAGCTGGCATACAACGGCATGGCATTTCAGAACGATCCCGTTGAGGCATTCCGCCTTATCGAGACCATGTTCCTCTATCAGACTCCCGTAAACGGCGCACTGCCCGGCTCCGTTGCGCCCGGCTCCGTTGGTGACGATAAGATGCAGGCTCCCCTGCAGGGCTGCGCGCTCAATCTCATCACACGCATCTGCGGCGAGGATTTCATCACCAAGGAGATGGCAGAGGGTCTGCTGCCCAAGTTCGAGCGCTGGACCAACTTCTGGACCACCTACAGAAACGTAGGTCGCGGCGATGACCTTATCGCCATCAACAACCCCAACGAGTCCGGCTGGGACGATGCCTCCACCTTCAAGCGCGGTTTCCCCGCCTCCAACTCCGATACCATCGCTCTTCTCATCGAGTGCATGTACGCCTGCTCCACCCTCGCCCGCCGTGCCGGTCAGCCCGAGGTCGAGGCACATTGGAAGGAACGCGGCGACAAACTGCTGAAGGTTCTCGTTGAGGAATTCTGGGACGGCACTCAGTTCGTCACCAAGAAGAACGGCGAAAACGTCGACAGCAACAGCCTTGCCAGCTATATTCCCATCATTCTTGCCGACAAGCTGCCTCAGCACATCATCGACAAGTGCGCCGAAGTGCTCACCGAAGAAGGACATTTCCTCTCTCCCGTGGGTCTTTGCAGCGAAAGCATGAAGAGCGAGCTTTGCCATTGGGGCTTCCACTTCGTTCTCGGCAGAGCAGTTGCTCCCCAGCAGATGTTCATCACTGTCGGTCTCTATCTGGCCGGCAAGAAGGAAGAGGCCAAGCTTATCGCACGCCGCTGGTTCGACACCGTAGAAGAGCGCGGTCTGCGTCTGGGCTTCCATCCCTACAACGAGTATCCCCTCACCGGCGAGCCTCATGACGTTCTCATCCAGCCCGTCATCGGCGACAGCTGGAGCTGGTGCGGCTGGTCCGCATGCAGCACCATGACCATGCTGCAGATAGTCCTCGGCGACGAAGAATAATTTTCGCGCACAAAAAAATCAGCCCCGAAGCTCATTAGCTTCGGGGCTGTTGCTTTATTTCAGTTTACTTGCCGTATCTGTCTGCGAAGAAGAGATAAATCGCAGAGGACCATGCCGACCAGAACAGATACTTTTCGTCCAGCGCTACCATGCTGCGCTCGGGCTGACCAGTAAGGGCGTTATGGGTATGGAACAGACCGAAGTCGCGGAGGGTTCTGATATAGCGCAGAGCCACCTCCTTGGCGAGGTCGGGTCTGCCGCAGGCTTCCAGTGCCATAACGGGCAGGAATTCGGCAGGCGGGATTATGCTGCCCTGGCTGAAGCCGTGGGCAAAATAGGGGCTGTCCAGCGCCTCGGTTGCAAGGCCGTAGGGAGTGAGATACTTGCCCTCTTCAAATAGGGTGGCAATACTCTTATCAATAACCTCCTGAGGCAGGCGCTTGCCCAGCAGCATTGCGCAGTAAAGGGACAGAGTATAAGTATCGGACTTCTTGCCGGTTTCGGGATTGAATGCGCGCCAGCGCTCGCCGTCCCAGAATGCCTTGACGATGCGCTCGACCATTTCCTTGGAGCGCTTTTCATACTCGGCGCATACTGCCTCGTCCTCACCGACGATGCGGCCCAGCTTAGCCTGTGCTTCAAGCTGCAGGGCGAGGTAGGCGTTCATATCAGGAGATGCAACAGGCCAACTGAGCTGGCGGAAGAAGGGGGCGTCCTCCCAACCGGTCTCCATAGCACCCTGATTTTCCCAAATGCCGTCGCCGTCAAGGTCACGGCAGCGGAAGAAATACTCGCTCCAGCGAACCATACCCTTATAGATATGCTTCAGATCCTCAGGGTCGGCAGCCTCATAGCCGATATTATCCAGCAGCCAGTTCATTGCAAAGCCCTGAATGGGAGGTTTCATAATGGCGCGGGCATAGGATGCGTCGGTGATAATATCCGCAATACGTCCGTTTGCGTCCTGATAATCGAAAAGACCGCGCAGTATCTCCCAAACAAGCTTTGGGTCTCTGGAGAGGCAAATCATATGCATGCCCTGCTGCCAGCCGGAAACATGCTCAAAGGTGCCGTGGAGCATCTTTATCATGGTGTGCTTATACATGGTCTCGCCGTCGGGCTCGACAATAAGAGTCCATATGGTCCACAGTGCCTTGCGGCGCATGGGCTCAAATTCCTCGGGCAGGCTGGGATAGAGCTTGCAGAATTCCTCAAACTCCTCCTCATAGCTCTTTACGCATTCCTCATAGGAGGGGTACTGATCGAGGGGACGGTGTACGGGGTCGATGAGGAATTCCTCGATACCCACTTCAACTACGCCCTCTTCGTCGGGCTCGATTTCAAAGCTGAGAGCCACGGTGCCGCCGAGTCCGCCGCCGAAGGCGCGGCGTGCATTCAGTTTACCGCGGAAAGGCAGCAGCACACCGGTGGCAGTAGTCGCCATGCTGAATGCCCAGCAGCCGTCATGCAGGTCGACAGAGGAGCCCATGCCGCCCATATTTACGGTAAGGCGCAGGGTAAGACCGTCTACGCCGCGAATGCGCAGGAACTTGCGCTCACCGATGCAGAAGCGGAACTCGCCGAATTCGCTGCGCAGGATAACTTCGCTTTCGGTGGTATCAATTACGCAGGGTCGGGCAGCGCCGTCCTTGATAATTTCAGCCTGCACCTGACGGTAAGGACCGTTGCCGCGCAGGTTGCCGAAATACAGCTTTGCCTTGCCCATCATTTCATGTCCGTCGGTAGCACAGAACAGGCAAAGGTACGAGCCTCTGCGGGAGAAGGGGTTATCGGAAATGGGAATAAAATTCTTTGCTTTAAGCATAGGTATCTTCCTTTCCTTGGCGCAGTGCGCCAACCATATTTTTCCTAATTATCCCATGCCATCGCACCTTTGTCAAGCGCTGAACTTTTCATATTTTACTTGTCATTTTGGGTTCAAGCGTATAAACTATATACATAACAGTTAAACACAACACAAAAAGGAGGAATAACATGAACGCACCCGTATGCTTTATTGATCCCCTGAGCACTCCCCTCGGTCGCAGAAGCAGCTACCTCTGCTTTGCCAACGACAACAAGGGCGAGCAGATGATCGGCAAGAGCACCCTTTATCTCTCCACCTGCCGCGGAGGCGGCACCGGCATGGCAAACCTCGACGCACCCAACAGCTGCCGCGCAATTCCGCTGGAGCTGATGAAGGACGGAGTAGTCCTGCCCGCAGTAATCTCCACCACTGCCAGCGAGGTCATTCTCGAAAGCCGCTGCGGCAGCGCTCGTTTCTGCCTTGCTGAAAAGCACCTTGCCTTGTGCAAAGTGGAGGACGGTCTGAGCCTGAGCATCAAGCTTCCCTCCTCTTTCATGTCCGCACCCTTCCAGCTTAATGACAACGCATGGCGTTTCCCCTTCGGCGAAGGCAACGGTCTCATCTTCGCCCTCAAGGGCAAGCTCATTTCCGCCGGTTCCGGCTTTGTAGCCGTTCCCGAGGAAAACGGCGAGCTGCTGGTTGGCATAGAGGAATACGATGTTGACCCCGGCGCACGTCCTCTTGACAGCTATCCCGATTATGACGAGGCTGTAAAGGCTTTTGATGCCGAGTTCGACGCATTCTGCGACTCCCTCTACCCCAGCCTGCCCGAGGAATTTGAGTCCATGCGCCGTCAGGCTCTTTACACCACATGGAGCCTTATGGTTGACCCCGACGAGGGCATTCTCTATCCCCGCACCATGGTAAAAATGATGCGCTTCATCTTCGAAAGCGCTTTCGGCTGGCAGCAGGCTATGCAGGCTATCTGCCTTTCAGGATCCCAAGCTGGCATGGGATATCCTCATGAGCTGCTTTGAGCTGCAGGACAAAAACGGCCGTATCGCCGACGCGGTAAGCCATCAGGGTTCCCTTTCCGCCAGCATGAAGCCGCCCTTCCAGGGTGTAGCCCTCAAGTGGCTCCTCGAAAACGCTGACCTGAGTGAAATCCCCGTTGAAGAAAAGCGCAAGCTCTTTGACCGCATGGGCAAGTGGATCGACTTCCTCTTCAACTTCCGCGACCTCGACGGCGACGGTGTATGGGAGAACTTCAGCCCCATCGAAACCGGTTGGGAGGACGCTTCCTACTTCTTTGCAGGCTTCCCCCTTGCCGCACCCGATGCCAACGCCTACACCGTAATAATGATGGACGCTATCGCAGCCCTTGGCCGCACCATAGGCGAGGACGAGGCTGTATGCGCCCACTGGGAAAAGCGTGCCGATGAGCTGACCCAAAAGATCATCGATAAGTTCTGGACCGGCGAGCGTTGGATCGCTGTCAACACCCGCACCGGCGCAAAGGGCGATTCCCTCAGCATTCCCCTGTTCGCCACTCTCATTCTCGGCAAGCGCCTGCCCGAAGAAATCCGCGCCAAGACCGTCGAATTCATCTTCGGCGAAAACGGCTTTGAAACTCCCTACGGCTTCGCCTCCGAGAACGTCAACAGCCCCTACTTCCGCCACGGTTTCACCGCAGGCAGCGTAATCATTCCCGCTCAGCTCATTCTCTGCCTTGCTCTTGAGGCTGCCGGAGAATATGACAAGGCCAAGGAAATGGGTCTGCGCTATGCACGCACCCTCCGCGACAACGGCATGTTCCATATTCACAACGCCCTCAACGGCGCTCCCGAGCGCGGCCTGGTCGCCTTCGGCGAAAAGCAGCTGTTCTGGTCTGCATGGGCAAGCTCCGCTTATCTCTTCCTCGCCGACCGCTACGGCAAATAACTAAACAACAGGACCGGAGTGGCCTTTGCCACTCCGGTCATTTTTTATATCAGCATGGAATTTTCGTCGGTAGGGTCGAAGTCCTCGTCGCGGGCGATACGCAGACCCGTATCTATAACATAATCCTCCGGCAGGGCGCGGGGTGAATAGCCCGTTATCTGCTTGAACACGCGGTTGAAGTTGCGAACCGTGGAAAATCCGCATTTCAGCGATACGGTGGTCATTGTCATATTTCCTCCGCGCATCATACTGATGGCGTTCTCCACGCGGATTATATTCAGATACTCGGAAAAGTTCATGCCCGAAAGCCGTTTGAACATCTTGGAAAAATATGAAGGGCTGTATCCGGAATAGGCCGCCGCGTCCTCAAAGCTGATGAAGGCAAATTCCTCGTTTATCTTGCTTATAAGATTTCGATACTGCAGCGCCTTATCGTCGCGGCGTACCACAGGGCAGCTGTCGAAAATATCCAGCACCAGCCCGCGGGCATGATTCTCTCCCGCCTCGCGATAAAACCGGCCTTTATTATTCATAGCACTTTCAATGCGGGCAAGGTAGTCCTGCACCTGTATATCCGCAGGCAGGCGAGGCGAAGCAAGGATATATTTATCTGCAACCCCGCGCACTACGTCCTCGTCTATTATCATTACGTCCACCTGCGAGTCCGTCTCACCGATAATATAATGCAGCTCCTCACCGGAGCAGAAAAAGCTGTCGCCTGCGCAGGCATCAAAGCAGCTTTCGCCTATTTTTATCTGCGCTCTGCCCGCCGCAATGCGTATCAGCTCGCACTCAAAGTGCCAGTGGAGCACGTTGGTAAGATTTTTGTAATGACCAAGCCACACCTTTTCGCCGTCCGCGAAATGCCTTTTTTCAAAATTCGCCAACATAATTCCACATCTCCCCTTTATCTGTGGCATTATTATAGCAGAAAGAAAAATAAACTTCTATATTATAATAACAAAATTCTTGTGGTTACGGCTTACTGCCGTATAATTATATATATAGGAGGTGCCTTAATGAACACTTATCTCGGTATTGAGCTTGGTTCTACTCGAATCAAGGCAGTCAGTATAGACGAAAACTACGCGCCCGTTTCCTCTGCGGATTACACATGGGTCTCCGCCTACGAAAACGGAATATGGACCTATGAGCTTACGCAGGCCTTTGAGGGTCTCAGAACAGCGCTGGCAGGCATAGAAAACCGTGAAACTGTAAAAGCCATGGGTATCTCCGCAATGATGCACGGATATCTCGCCTTTGACAAGGACTGGAATCTCCTCGTTCCTTTCCGCACATGGCAGAACACCATTACCGCGCAGGCTGCGGCGGAGCTGACGGAGCTTTTCGGCTTCAATATCCCCCAACGCTGGAGTATCGCCCACCTGTATCAGGCCATACTGAACGGCGAAGAGCATGTACCGCAGGTGGCGCACATCACAACCCTTGCGGGCTACGTTCACTATATGCTCACCGGCGTAAACGCTGTAGGCATCGGTGAAGCCTCCGGCATGTTCCCCATTGATAGTGAGCCGTCCCGGGAGGTCATCAGCACCAGATCCGACGCTCCGTTGTAGCTCCAGTCGTTGCCGCCGCCATGTTCCGGCACCTTTTTTCTGGTGGGATGGAACCGC
>JAFXFT010000264.1 GCA_017513385.1 Oscillospiraceae bacterium
AGAGAAGGGCGAGGCCGCCATCGTTGCCGAGTACGCCGCCACCGAAATTCCCACCCCTGCCCCCGCTCCCGTGGCAGCTCCAGCACCCGCACCTGCCCCCGTAGCAGCTCCCGCTCCTGCTCCCGCAGCAGCACCTGCTCCCGCCGCTCCCGGCGAGGGCGAAAGCCTGCTGGCTCCCATGCCCGGCACCATTCTCAGCATCAACGTCAAGGCCGGCGACAGCGTTAAGGCCGGTGATGTGGTTGCGATCCTTGAGGCTATGAAGATGGAAAATGAGCTGCTGGCTCCCGTAGCAGGCACCGTTGCCCGCGTGGGTGTACAGAAGGGCGCAACCGTCAATACCGGCGACCTCATCGCGGTGATCGGATAAGTTTTGTAAGAAATGAAATAAAATAGCCTTCCCCCTTTGGGGGGAAGGTGGCACGGCAAAGCCGTGACGGATGAGGGGTCTGACGTAAGGCAGCAATATAGCCGTAATGCGGTTATCGTTTATTTTTATTCGCTTCGCGAATTCCCCTCATCAGTCAACTTCGTTGACAGCTTCCCCCCAGAGGGGGAAGCTTGACTCCAATAGGAGGTATATCTTCCAAATGACACAGTTCATCAATTCCGAAGCCTTCTTCAAGTGGTATGACTCCGTCAGCAATGACTTGAAGTATAATAAGGACAAGCTGCTGGACGATGTTTTCCAGCAGTACTGCCAGACCCGCGAGAGTCATTTCGACCTGCCCGCGGAAAAGACCGTCACCGGCAAGCCCGAGAGCTATAAATATGAGTTCGAGGATCTCGGCAAGTGCGGCGGCAGCGCGCTGTTCATTTATTTCTGATTTTCGTAATGTATTTACCCTGCTGCATTTCGCAGCAGGGTAAATTTTTGTCGGCAGCAAAAACGATAAAAGGGAAAATAAAAAATACATTTGTAGGGAACGGTCTTGACCGTTCCGCATGTAAGGATACCGTCTGCAGTAAACCGCCAAGCGGAATGGGCAGGCCCATTCCCTACAAAACATAACCCACACTACCGCAAACGGCAGGGGCACGCCCCTGCCCTACAATGTTGATTTTACCTCGTTCGTTGAACGTAGGGCTGAGGCGTGCCTCAGCCGTATGCACTGCCACCACCGCCGCAGTAAGGAAAACACGCAAAACCTGAAAACACCTCGTAGGGAACGGTCTTGACCGTTCCGCATATAATCCGCAAATTATGTGTCATGCAGAGCGCAGCGCGGCATCCCCCGAATGTTTTTTCCGCTGTCGTTACCGCGTACCATTCGACCGGGGGATTCCTCGCGATGCTCGGAATGACACATAAAATGTAAAACATATTCGTAGGGAATGGGCAGGCCCATTCCGCCACGTCATTCCACTTCCGGCAGTAGCGTCACAAGCGGAACAGGCAGGCCTGTTCCCTACGAAAAAAACATACATCGCTGCATCAAATGCTGCAAAATCCATACGCTGATGGTTAATTTCCACAAAAGTTGAAAAAACAATTGCAAAACAAAAAGAGTTGTGATATATTACCAGCGTAGTATAAGAAGTAAGCCGATGGAGTGGACCGCAGGAGCGGCCCACTCCTTTTACATGCATAAACCCAATATATCAAAAAGGAGAAAGCACATGAGTAAAATCACAGAGCTTGTCTGGCAGATGGCGGAGCCCGTCGCCCAGCGCAACGGCTGCACCGTGTGGGACGTAGAGTTCGTCAAGGAAGCCGGCGAGCGCTTCCTCCGCGTTTACATCGACAGCGACGAGGGCGTGGACATCACCCAGTGCGAGGCGGTCAGCCGTGAGCTTGACCCCATGCTTGACGAGGCAGACCCCATCGACGAGGCCTATACCTTCGAGGTTTCCTCCGCAGGTGCGGAGCGTGAGCTGAAGCGTCCGAGCGATTTCGAGAAGTTCATCGGCAGCTACGTTGCCGTGAAGCTCTACAGCGCCAAGGACGGACGCAAGGAGCATCTTGGCACTCTCACCGGCTACTCCGAGGAGACCGGCGTTGAGATAGAAGAAAACGGTAAGAAGTTTGTTTACACAAAGTCCGAGGTCGCACAGGTACGACTTCGCATAAAGTTTTAAGGAGAACGGGACATGAACAGCGAATTTTTTCTCGCCCTTGAAGAGATAGAGCGTGACAAGGGTATCCCCAAGGATTACATGCTCGAGCGCATCAATCAGGCCCTGCTTGCTGCAGTGCGCAAGGATAACCCCGCCGTTGCTGACGGCGTAGTGGTTGAAGTGGACGAGGTCAAGAAGAAGATAGGCATCTTCATTGAAAAGACCGTTACCGAAGAGCCCGAGAACGAGCTGGAGATCACTCTCGAGCAGGCTCGCGCAATCCGCGCCAAGGCTCAGATCGGCGACGTTATCCGCTTCGACGTTGAAACCAAGAAGTTTGGCCGTATCGCTGCCCAGGCTGCAAAGCAGGTTATTATCCAGGGTATCCGCGAGGCTGAGCGCGGCATGATCTACGAGGAGTTCACCTCCCGCGAGCACGAGGTGCTCAGCGGCGTAGTTCACCGCATCGACCCCAAGAACGGAAATGTTTATATGAAGGTCGCCTCCAACGGCGACATGACCGAGGCTGTCATGCTGGCAGGCGAGCGCGTTAAGGGCGAGGTCATCAACGAGGGCGACCGCATGAAGGTCTACGTTGTTGAGGTTCGCCGCAGCACCCGTGGCCCCCAGATCATCATCTCCCGCACCCATCCCGGTCTGGTAAAGCGCCTGTTCGAACTTGAAGTTCCCGAAATCTTCGACGGCACCGTCGAGATCAAGAGCATCGCCCGCGAGGCCGGCAGCCGTACCAAGATCGCCGTATGGTCCAATGACCCCGAAGTAGATGCAATCGGCGCCTGCGTCGGCGCAAAGGGCGCCCGCGTTGACAACGTAGTTGCCGAGCTGGGCGGCGAGAAGATCGACATCGTTAACTACAGCGATGACATCGAGGACTTCGTTGCTGCAGCCCTTGCTCCTGCCGAGGTCTATTCCGCAACCCTGCTTGAGGACGGCAGAAGCTGCCGCGTTATCGTTCCCGACAGCCAGCTTTCTCTTGCAATCGGCAAGGAGGGTAAGAATGCCCGCCTGGCTGCAAAGCTCACCAACTGCAAGATCGACATCAAGCCCGCCTCCCAGATGATGGAGAGCGGCTCCATCAAGATCGACCTTTCCAAGCTGGATCTCTCCGACGATAAGACCGAAGAGGCAGCCGAGGAAGAATAAGGCAAAGAGAAGAAGGCAGCGGATAGCCTTCCCCCTTTGAGGGGAAGGTGGCAGTCGCAAAGCGACTGACGGATGAGGGGATCCGCGTGAGCGGATAAAGCCGCCTTACGGCGGACCCTCATCAGACGGCTTCGCCGCCAGCTTCTCCCCAAGGGAGAAGCCTAAGCGGTGTATTGCTTAACTCAACTGCTTTAACCATAAATCACAGGAGGTAGACACCATGTCTGTACAGAAGAAAATACCGATGCGGCAGTGCATGGGCTGCCGTGAAATGAAGCCCAAGAAAGAGCTTATCCGCGTGGTGCGTTCCCCCGAGGGCAGCGTATCGCTGGATTTCAAGGGCAAAGCGCCCGGACGCGGCGCTTATCTCTGCCCCGACCTGCAGTGCCTGAAAAAGGCCCGCAAGTCCGGCTCCATCGGCCGCGTGCTGGAAGTGGAGATACCCGCAGAGATTTACGATGAAATGGAAACCGTCATGGAAAAGGAGGCTGAAAATGGATAAAGTACTCAATTTCCTGGGAATGTGCAAGCGCGCAGGCTCGCTGGTAACCGGCGAGGACGGAGCGCTGGGTGCGGTTCGTTCCGGCGAAGCCAGGCTGGCAATGCTGGCAGCGGACGCATCGGAGAATACATCCAAAAAGGCAGAGTTTTATGCCGAAACCTGCGGCATCGTGCTTATCCGCCTGCCCTACAGCAAGGACGAGCTGGGCGATATGCTGGGCAAGCGCGTGTGCGCCGTCATGGCGGTAACGGATAAAAATTTCGCAAAGTCCTTTCTTGAGAAGCTCAGCGCCGAGCATTCGGGCTACGAAGCAGCCCTCGGCGAGCTCACCGAGCGCCTCAAGTCCAGAAAGGAACGCCGCAAGAGCTTGCAGAAGGGCGAATAAAATTAAACCCTTAATGTATATGTCATTCAGAGGCCGAAGGCCGAAGAATCCCTAACTCGTGTCATGCAGAGCGCAGCGAAGCATCCCCCGAATGGTTTTTCCGCAGCCGTTTTTGTGTACCATTCAACCGTGGGATTCCTCGTTGCACTCGGAATGACGGTGGAGTTTTTTGGAGGTTCCACGCCTCAATCCTTGCAATGACATAATATATGACATTGCGGCACAGCGTTTATATATCAATCTCAGAATTCCAAGCAATTATCGGGGAGGTATGCGCATGATTAAATACAGAGTGCATGAGGTGGCCAAGGATTTCAAGACCACTTCCAAGGTCATTACAGAGGTCCTTACCAAGTATGCCGAAACGCCTAAGAACCATATGCAGGTGCTCACTGACCATGAGCTCAACATTATTTTCGATTATCTCACGCTGAACAACCAGATCAGCGACATGGCAGAGGTGTTTGCCGAAGCAGCACCTGCCAAGAAGAAGGAAGAGGCTCCCGCTCCCGCTGCCCAGCCCGCCGCACAGGCAAAGCCCCAGCAGCAGGCAAAGCCTCAGCAGGATAAGCCCAAGCAGCAGAATGCTCCTCAGCAGCAGGCAAAGCCCGCTCAGCAGCAGGAGAAGCCTCAGCAGCAGCCTGTCCAGCAGCCCCAGTCCCGCGTTCCCCAGAAGCGCATCGTAGATACCAGCGGCGCAACCCTTAACGCTGCCAAGTACGATGAGCGTCTGGATAACTTCGTTCCCGACCGTCTGGCAAACGCCAAGCAGGGCAAGGAGAAGTTCTCCAAGCGTGATAAGCGCGGCAACATGGCACAGGGCGGCGCAAAGAAGCGTCAGGAGCAGAAGGCACAGATGCAGAAGCTCCAGCTGGAGATCGCCAAGAAGGCTCCCACCAAGGTTTCCATTCCCGACTCCATCAACGTCGGCGAGCTGGCATCCCGCATGAAAAAGACCGCCGCCGAGGTCGTAAAGACCCTCATCAAGAACGGCGTTATGGCCTCCATTTCCGACGTTATCGACTTCGATACCGCCGCCATCATTGCCGAAGAGCTGGGCTGCGTTGTTGAGAAGGAGATCGTTGTCACCATCGAGGAGCGCCTCATCGACGATTCCGAGGATAAGGCAGAGGATCTGGTCCTCCGCGCACCCGTCGTCGTTGTTATGGGTCACGTTGACCACGGTAAGACCTCTCTGCTTGACCGTATCCGCAACGCCCACGTTGCCGACGGCGAGGCCGGCGGTATTACCCAGCACATCGGTGCATATCAGGTAGAGATCAACGGCAAGCCCATTACCTTCCTTGATACTCCCGGTCACGAGGCATTCACCTCCATGCGCGCCCGCGGCGCCATGGTAACCGACGTTGCGATCCTCGTTGTCGCAGCCGATGACGGTATCATGCCCCAGACCATCGAGTCCATCAGCCACGCCCGCGCCGCCGATATTCCCATCATCGTTGCAGTAAACAAGATGGATAAGCCCGGCGCAAGCTCCGACCGCATCAAGCAGCAGCTCACCGAGCATGAGCTGGTCTGCGAAGAGTGGGGCGGCGACACCATCGTCTGCGAGATTTCCGCAAAGACCGGCATGGGTGTTGATAACCTGCTGGAGATGGTTGCCCTGTCTGCTGAAATGCGCGAGCTGAAGGCTAACCCCAACCGCCTTGCCAAGGGTACTGTCATCGAGGCAAGACTGGATAAGGGCCGCGGCCCCGTTGCCACCGTTCTGGTTCAGAACGGTACCCTCAAGTCCGGCGACATCATCATCGCCGGTACCGCAGTAGGCCGCGTACGTACCATGATCAACGATAAGGGTCAGCGCATCGATAAGGCAGGCCCCTCCGTTCCCGTTGAGATCACCGGTATGAGCGAGACTCCCGGCGCAGGCGACGTATTCAACGTAGTTGAGGACGAGCGCATGGCCCGCGAGCTGGTCGAGCAGCGTAAGGAAGAGCGTAAGAATGCCACCACCGGCAGCGAGCGCAAGGTTTCTCTTGACGATCTGTTCGCTCAGATCAAGGAAGGCGAGCTGAAGGAGCTGGCCATCATCGTAAAGGCCGACGTTCAGGGCTCCGCCGAGGCCGTCAAGGCTTCTCTGGAGAAGATCAGCAACGAGGAAGTACGCGTCCGCGTTATCCACTCCGCTGTCGGCGCAATCAACGAGAGCGACATCATGCTGGCTTCCACCTCCAACGCTATCATCGTCGGCTTCAACGTCCGTCCTGACGCTGCCGCACGTGAAAGCGCAGTCCGCAACGAGGTAGATATGCGTATGTACCGCGTCATCTACGAGTGCATCGAGGAGATCGAGGCAGCTATGAAGGGTATGCTGGCACCCCAGTTCAAGGAAGTTCTGCTGGGTCACGCCGAGGTTCGCCAGACCTATAAGGTCTCCAAGATCGGCACCATCGCCGGCTGCTACGTTCAGGACGGTAAGATCGTCCGTAACTCCTCCGTCCGCCTTGTCCGCGACGGCATAGTTATCCACGAGGGCGAGCTGGCCTCCCTGAAGCGCTTCAAGGACGACGTCAAGGAAGTCGCCAGCGGCTACGAATGCGGTCTTTCTATCGAGAAGTACAACGATATCAAGGACGGCGACATCATCGAAGCCTATACCATGGAGCAGATCAAGCTGTAATTTATCTCAATATGCAATTATCCCCGCACATCAAACGATGTGCGGGGATTTTTTTGTTATGTAAAAACATCTTGTAGGGAACAGGCCTGCCTGTTCCGCGTGTAACGATACTGCCGGCAGTGAACCAACAAACGGAATGGGCAGGCCCATTCCCTACGAACCATTAATTACATTACCGCAAACGGCTGAGGCACGCCTCAGCCCTACGTTCACATATGCACTCAAATCAACGAACGTAGGGCAGGGGCGTGCCCCTGCCGTCATGTACGAATACCGCTGCAAAAAGGATAATACGGAAAAATATAACAAATCATGCGTCATTCAGAGGGCGCAGCCCGAAGGATCCGTCTCATACGTCATGCAGAGCGCAGCGAAGCATCCCCCGAATGGTTTTGCCGCTGTCGTTACTGTATTCCATTCAACCGGGGGATTCCTCGCGATGCTCGGAATGACGGTGTGGTGTCCGGGGGGGATTCCTCGTTACACTCGGAATGAAGCAAAGCTTCAATTCACGGTGCAACGCGCCAATTCATCACACTATGGGTATCTTCTTATTCAAAATTACGCGGCCGGCGCAGCTGAGACTGCGGTTGCCGCTGGCGTAAATGGTTATGTCCGCGTCCTCGCGCTCGCGGTTGAGGGAAAGCAGATAGGTATCGTAACCGGAGGTGACATACTGCTTGCAGTAATATGCGCCGTCTACGCAGAAAATGCCGATCTCGCCGGGGTGAACACCCTGCGCGTCCTTGACGCAGTAGACCACCTGCCCGTCGTGAATATAGGGCTCCATGCTGTCGCCTGCAATGGTCACGGCGAACTGGGCGTTCTCGGGAATGTCCTCCGTCACGGGAATGTAGGTGAAATCCTCGTTCTCGATGGGGTTGGCGTAGCCTGCCGCCGCCATGGTGGTGTAATGGGGAATGTATCGCAGCTCCGCCTGCCGCTTCTGCTCTCTTTCGGCGGCGCAGCGGGAAAATTCCTCCTCCAGCGTCAGCTTCACCATGCGCTGCCCATGCTCGTCAAGTCTGCGCCAGCGCCCTACCATAAGCTGCTCGGCGGGACTCATTCCGTCATCGGTACCTGCAAGGTAGTCCAGCGATACGTTGAAATACTCCGCAAGGCGCAGCAGTGTTCCAAGGCGAATGTTGTCGCTGCCCTTTTTGAACCAGCCGTCAATGGTGGTGTATGGGATACCGCTGCCGACCGAAAGCTCGCGCCTGTTGATCCCACGCTCTTCCATCAGAGCTATAAGCATTTCTATGAACATATCCTGCACCCCGCAAAAGCAAATTTTTTCTCAAACTAATTATACCCTTATAGGGAAAAATGTCAACCAAAATTTACCCTTAAACGTAAAAATTTGCTTGAATTAATACGATATAACGTATAGAATGAACTCGAAAGTTACCGTTAAGGGGAAAAACGAAAGGAAAAATGGGTTATTTTTTAGCTTACACATCGCCGCTTTACAAAGACAGGCAGGAAGAATGTCATCTTGCCATCTGCCCCGAATGTCTCGGAGAGATATATGAGAGCGACCTATGGGAGGTCGAGGGAGCGGCGCTGTATCATAAAAACTGTGTTGAAAGGATGATGACACATGGAGATAGAGGATATCTGCCGCAAAGCGCGGGCCGAGGGCATGAGCTACGGGCAGTACGTGTATGTCCACGCCGCCGAGCTGGCGGGCAAGCGCCCCGTCCAGCGGCTTCGGGCAGGGGAGCGCAGCTGCAGACGCTGCGGTCGGGCGTTCCTGCCAACCAGCAGCCGCCACAGCTTTTGCCGCACGGCCTGCCGCGTGGCGTGGAATCAGGAGAAGCGCAGGAGAATGATGAAGGAGGCGGTTGAAGTTGACTGCTAAGGAGATAATGGAGGATATTGCCCGCACACGTGTGAATTTCAAAAAGGCCAGCCGCAGGCTCTGGGATTATCTTGAGGAGAAAAACGAGTTCCGCGACCCTCTTGACCCGCTTACGCTGGGAACAGACGGCGAGATACTGCTGGAGCTGGCTCATATCGCCGCCCGCAGGGAAATGGAGGCCAAGACTCTGGCCGACCAGCTTATAGGCTCGCTGAAGGACGAGCGGGCGGAGTCGGTGCTGCGCCTGCGGTATATGGACGGCATGAGCTGGGAGCTGATAGTGCGTTTTTTTGAGGATATTGACCAGCCCATAAGCGAGCGCCATTTGTACCGTATCCACGCAAAGGCGCTGGCGCAGATAGATGCGTTTTTGGTGGAAATGTCCGAAAGTGCGTGATTACATATTGCGTAATACGGAAAATGTAAAAAATACCTCGTAGGGAACAGGTCTGCCTGTTCCGCGTGTAACGTCACCGCCGGCAGTAAACCAACAAGCGGAATGGGCAGGCCCATTCCCTACGAACCATTAATTACATTACCGCAAACGGCTGAGGCTTAACCTTCCCATTGTGGGGAAAGTTAAGCCTCAGCCCTACGTTCACATATGCACTCAAATCAACAACGTAGGGCGGGGGCGAGCCCCCGCCGTCATGTACGAATACCGCTGCAAAAATGATAATACGGAAAAATGTAACAAATCATGCGTCATTCAGAGGCACGCAGTGTCGAAGAATCCCCCAAGTAGGAGCAGGCAGTATCGTTACCGTATTCCATTCAACGGGGGGATTCCTCACTTTGTTCGGAATGACGGCGTGGAGTTCTGGGGGATTCATCGCGATGCTCGGAATGACGGCGGTTTAAGGTTTATATTTAGCAGCCCCAAACAACAATACGCCACCCCTTTCGGGGTGGCGTAAATTTTATTCCTCGTCCTTTTTTTCTATCGTGATTATGGCGCGCTCGATGCGGTGCTCGCGAATGTCCACTACCTTGATGTGCATGGGCGCAATGTCTATCTCGAAGCGGCTGCCGTCCTCGGGGAAAAATCCGTAGGCATCGAAAACCAGCCCACCGAAGGTGTCGAAATCGCCCTCTTCAAGGGTGATGCCGAGGTTTTCGCAGAGCTCGTCGAGGGGCAGACTGCCGCGAACCGCCCACTTGTTCTCCTCAAGCTGCTCGAATTCGGGGGCTTCGTCCTCGGCTTCGGGACCGTCGCTCAGGTCGCCCACTATCTGCTCCAGCAGGTCGTTCATGGTGACGATGCCGCTTACGCCGCCGTATTCGTCAAGAAGCACGGCGAAACGGTTGCGCTTCTGCTTCATCTGCTTGAAAAGCACGTCGGCAGTGAGAGTCTCGGGCACGAAGTAGGGAGCCTTGACCGCGTTTGCCATAACGCTTTCGCGTCCGCCCTCCTTGTGGCGGAAATAGTCCTTCACGTTGAGCACACCGATAACATTGTCCACGGTGGAGTCGCATATGGGGTAGAGGCTGAAGCCCGTGGAATAAATGGTGTCCTCCCATATGTAATCGTCGTCCTCCGTCCAAAGCACCTCGATGTCGGTGCGGTGGGTGGCAAATTCGTCAACGGAGATGTCGTCGAACTCGAAAACATTCTGAATCATTTCCCGCTCTTCAACGTCGATGGTGCCCAGCTTGCTGCCTGCGTCCACCATCATGCGGATCTCTTCCTCGCTGTTTTCCTCCTCCTCGGCGTTGGGGTCAATGCCGAAAAGGCGCAGCACGCCGTTGGTGGAGGCGGTCAGCAGCCATACAATGGGCGCAAAGAGCTTGGCGAAGAAGCTGATCATGTTCGCCATTGCGAGACCCAGCTTCTCCGCCTTCTGCATGGCGATACGCTTGGGAACAAGTTCGCCGAGAACGAGAGTGAGGAAGGAGAGAATGAGGGTGATGAGGATAACGGAAATGGAGTCCAGCGTTGCCTCGGCTATGGGTACGTTAAGGCGCAGCAGCAGCTTCACCAGCTGGTCGGAGAAATTATCCGCCGCGAATGCACTGCCAAGGAAGCCCGAGAGGGTAATGGCGACCTGAATGGTGGCGAGGAACTTCGCGGGCTGCTCCGTGAGCTTCAGCAGACGGCCCGCGCGCTTGTCGCCCTGAGCCTCCAGCTGCTGGAGCTTGATGTCATTGATAGAAATAACGGCTATCTCAGCGCAGGCGAATACTGCGTTGAGCGCGATGAGAATAAGCTGAAGAAGTAGTTGCCAAATCACTGTGTCCAAGATGTTTTCCTCCTAATTTTGGGCGCAAAAAAGCACACCCGTCTGACCCCGTCAAGCGGAGCGCGAGTATGCCGAACAAAAATTATATGCGGTTGTATTCTGACTGTTAGCGTAATCGCCGTCGTCGGATTCCATTAGTTAGTACCCTCCGTGAAATATTCGAATGCTACTATAACATAGGA
>JAFXFT010000265.1 GCA_017513385.1 Oscillospiraceae bacterium
ACCTGTAAACGGTTTTGGGTTCACTCATTGTCTTGCCTCCTTTTCTCCGTCCAGCACGCACTGCTTAAGGCGCGCATATTCCTCGGCATAGGCCTCGCGTCCCCTGTCGGTTATCTCATAGGTACGCTTGCGCCCCACCACTTCTATCTCTTTTATGTACTTTTCCTTTTCAAACTTGGCGAGAATGGTATACAGCGTGGCGGGGCCGACCTGTACCCTGCCCCCACTGCGGCGCTCGATGAATTCAGCCGCGTCTATGCCGCACATAGGCCCCGTCATAAAGGCCATGAGCACATAGAACATGCTTTCCGTAAGATTTTCCAATGCTTTCTTGGGCATGAACGCGCCTCCTTTCGTCAATATCGTTTGATGATATTATATAACGATATTGCAACTCTGTCAATATACGCGCGTATAATATGTATAGCCCTGCAAAATACCGCCCCGTTTCGGCAAAAATTTATTGTAATGCGGCAGGATTTGGTTTATAATAGCTTAGTTAAAGTGGAATTTTATGCTCATCAGCTTGGAGGTGGAGATATGAAACTCAATATCGACGGCATCAGCGTGAACTATAGCGACAGCGGCAGCGGCGATGTGGTGCTCATTCTCCAGGGCTGGGGCACAAATATGAGCCTGTACTCCGCGCTGGCTGCCCATCTGGCGCAGAATATGCGCGTTATCCTGCCCGAGCTGCCGGGCTTCGGCGAGACCGACGAGCCCCGTGAGCCATTCTCTGCCGACGATTACGCGGATTTCGTTGAAAAGCTGCTGCGCGAGCTGGGAATTACCCGCTGCTCCCTCATCGGTCACTCCAACGGCGGACGCATTATCATGAAGCTTGTCACCCGCAAGCAGAGCGAATTCAAATACGACCGCATAGTTTTCATGGACTCTGCGGGCATCGTTCACGAAAAGACCGCCAAGCAGAAGGCAAAGCAGGCAAGCTACAAGCTGGGCAAGAAAATTCTCAATCTTGCCCCCGTCAAGTCCGCTTTCCCCGACGCGCTGGAAAAATTCCAGTCCAGCCGCGGCAGCGCCGATTACCGCGCCGCCTCTCCCCTTATGCGCGCCACCCTCGTAAAGCTTGTCAACGAGGATTTCCGCGCACTTATGCCTCTCATCACTCAGCCCTCCCTGCTCATTTGGGGCACCGAGGACAACGACACCCCACTTTCCGACGCGAAAATTTTTGAGGAACTTATCCCCAACGCGGGTCTTGTAGAGGTCAAGGGCGCAGGACATTACGCCTACCTGGAGCAGCCCCATTTCGTATTCCGCGTGCTCGATTCCTTCTTCGGACATCTTAAATAAGCGAGGTAGCTATGGAACTCATTTCCTTTATCATACTTACGGTATTCTTCATCGCCGTATGGGTGCTGTGCATTCACG
The DNA here is from genome assembly GCA_017513385.1 of Oscillospiraceae bacterium. Taxonomy (GTDB): domain Bacteria; phylum Bacillota; class Clostridia; order Oscillospirales; family Oscillospiraceae; genus RGIG6375. Next base: position 1,393 of record JAFXFT010000265.1, read on the forward strand.
GCAGCCTGCACATATTCCAGCTCAATTCCTATAAATCCCATGTCCAGCGCAAGTGGGTAGTTGACCACATGCTGGACATCGTAAAGAAATGCTGGTGGCTGGTTCTGGTGCTGCCCTGCGTGACCAATTTCGGCTGGGTCGGCAAGCTCGCCGCCTGCGTGCCCTGCGCCGCCGCCATTTGGTTCAACCGCCCCCGCAAGGCAAAGAAGCCGCTGGTTTACACCGCCCGCGTAAAGCGCCTTGCCGTCACGCTGGGCATACTCCACGCAATCGTGGTAGTGCTGGCATTTGTAAGCCCCGAGTACCGCAGCTTCTTCATTATGCTCTACGCCCTTGCGGGCATCTGCGAGAATTACGTTGTCCTCGCGGCAAATTACATCAACAGCCCCATTGAAAAGGCCATAAACCGCCATTACATCTCCGATGCCGAGCGTATAATAAAGGAGATGCCGAACCTGAAGGTCATCGGCGTTACAGGCAGCTACGGCAAGACCAGCGTTAAGTTTTTCGTGGGCAAAATTCTCGGCGCAAAGTATAACGTACTTGTGACCCCCGAAAGCTACAACACCACCATGGGCGTTGTGCGCACCATACGCGAGAATATGCGCCCCACCCATGAGGTTTTCGTCTGCGAAATGGGTGCCCGCAATGTGGGCGACATCAAGGAGATCTGCGACATCGTTCACCCCGAGGCCGCGATCATTACCTCCGTCGGCCCGCAGCATCTCGAAAGCTTCAAGAGCATTGAAAACGTCACCAAGACCAAGTTCGAGCTGGTGGACTCCCTCCCCGCTGACGGCGTCGCCTACCTGAACATGGATAACGAATATATCGCAAGCCGACCCATTAACGTAAAGGGCATCGGCTACCGCCTTGCCGCTCCCGGCGAAGCTCCCCATGAGGGTGTTTACTGCGGCTATGACGTTACAGTTTCCGCCAAGGGCAGCAGCTTCAGCCTGCGGGAGCCCGACGGAACAGTCACTCAGCTTTCCACCCGCCTTATCGGCGAGCACAACGTGCTGAACATCTGCGGCGCAGTTGCCGTAGCCCGCAGCATGGGCGTTGAAATGCGGGATATTATCCCCCGTGTTCGCCGACTTGAAAGCGTACCTCACCGCCTCGAGCTGCTCGGCGGCGGAAACCGCGCCATCATCGATGACGCTTACAACGCAAACCCCGCCGGCGCAAAGGCTGCGCTGGGCGTTCTTTCCCAGTTCGACACACTGAAAATCCTCGTCACCCCCGGCATGGTGGAGCTTGGCGAGAAGCAGGCAGAGCTGAACCGTGAATTCGGTCGCCAAGCCGCCGCGGTCTGCGATTATGTAGTCCTTGTGGGCGAAAAGCAGACCCAGCCCATTCTCGAGGGCTTGAAAAGCGCAGGCTTTGACTCCGACCGCATAGCTGTGGTTGAATCCGTGCAGGAGGCGGTCGCCCTTGCCGATGCATTCAAGCCCGGGCAGCCCCGCACAATTC
>JAFXFT010000266.1 GCA_017513385.1 Oscillospiraceae bacterium
GATCGCAATCCTGGCTGTTCCCCTCGTAATGGTTTCCACCGGCAGATTCGACAGCTCCTATAACGCAGCTTTCGCTGAAGGCGTAAGCGCATTCAGCACCAACCCCTTCACCGTTCCCTGGACAGATATAGCTACCGGACTTGGCTGGGGTCTCGGCTACTTCGGTATGCCCCATATCCTTGTCCGCTTCATGGGTATCGAAAAGCCCTCTATGATCAAGAAGGCATCCACCGTTGCTATCGTTTGGGTTATCCTTTCTCTGGGTGCAGCAGCCCTTATCGCTATCCTTGGCCGTACATATCTGCTCAGCGACGGCGCTGCTCTTGCAGGCAAGCTTCTGCCCGGCAGCCAGAACAGCGTATTCATCGTAGCCGTTAAGGATATATTCCCGCCCTTTATCGCAGGTCTGCTCCTTGCAGCTATTATAGCTGCTTCCATGAGTACCGCTGACTCTCAGCTGCTGGTAGCCTCCTCTTCCTTCACCAGTGACCTTTATAAGCCCCTTATCCGCAAGGGCAATGCTTCCGATAAGGAAGTTGGCTGGGTTGGTCGTATCGTAGTTATCATCATTGCTATCATCGCTTTCTTCATCGCAGCCAGCGGCGGCGCATGGGCAAGCGACATCATGGCAATGGTTGAAAACGCATGGGGCCTCTTCGGCGCAGCATTTGGTCCCGTAGTTATCCTCTCCCTCTTCTGGAAGCGCTTTAACTACGCAGGCGCAGTTGCCGGTATCGTAGCCGGTGCCGTAGCTGACATTGCATGGCTCCTGCTCTTCACCAATACTGTTACTACCGCACTTGTTGCCAATACCGGTCTTTATGAGATCCTCCCCGGCTTCATCGTAGGTCTTATCGTTGCTGTTATCGTTGCCAAGGCAACCCCCGTTCCCTCTGCAGAGGTAGACGCAATTTATGCCAAGGCAACCGACCCCAATGTAGACGATTAATAGTGAGATATGCTTCAACCCGGCGTCCGACAGCTGTCGGACGCCGGGTTTTATCTTACCACAGAAAAAATAAAATGCAAAAAACACAATAATTATTCATCGTTTTAAATGAAAACTGTTGAATAGCGGGATATTAAATGCTATAATAACAAAATAAACAAGGGGTACACCCTAAAGAAACGGAGTGCTTATCTTGCAAAAAATCATTATGAGCGGCGACGAAGCCGTCGCACGCGGCGCGTGGGAAGCCGGCGTATCTGTTGCCGCCGCTTATCCCGGAACGCCCAGTACCGAGATACTTGAAAACATGGCCCTTTATAAGGACGATGTTTATGCCACTTGGGCAAATAACGAAAAGATAGCCACTGAGATCGCTCTGGGCGCATCTATCGGTGGTCTGCGAGCATTCGCAGCTATGAAGCACGTTGGTATGAACGTGGCAGGCGACCCCATTTTCTCTGCCGCATATACCGGCGTAAACGGCGGTATGGTCATCATCAGCTGTGACGACCCCGGCTGCCACAGCTCTCAGAACGAGCAGGACAACCGTTGGTATGCTCCTCACGCCAAGCTGGCGATGCTGGAGCCCTCCGACTCTCAGGAGTGCAAGGACTTCATGAAGGAAGCCTTCCGCCTCAGTGAGGAGTTTGACCTGCTTACCCTTCTGCGCCTTACCACCCGTGTCTGCCATTCCAAGAGTCTGGTAGAGCAGGGCGAGCGCGTTATGCCTGAGGAGAAGAAGTATAAGTCCGAGTTTACCAAGTTCACCATGCTGCCCGTAAACGCACGCAAGCGCCACGTTATCGTGGAGGAGAATCTTGCAAAGCTCAAGGAGTATTCCTACTCTTCTCCCCTCAACCGCATGGAACTTAACAACAGCGACATCGGTGTAATCACCTCCGGTATTTCCTATATGCATGCCCGCGAGGCCTTCGGTGACAGCGTTTCCTACCTGAAGCTTGGTATTACATATCCTCTTTCCGATAAGCTCATTAAGGAGTTTGCTTCCAAGGTAAAGACTCTTTGGATCGTCGAGGAGGGCGACGGCTACCTTGAAACCACCGTCAAGGGTCTCGGTCTTGAATGCGTTGGCAAGGAAAAGCTCAGCTGCCAGGGCGAGCTGGACGCAGCCCGTGTCCGCGCTGCTTTCTGCGCAGGCGAAGCTCCCGATACTTATACCGCAAAGGCTCAGGCGCCTGCCCGTCCTCCCGTACTCTGCGCAGGCTGCCCCCACCGCGGTTTCTACTTTGCGCTTAACACCTTCAAGGATAAGCTGGTCGCCGTCGGCGATATCGGCTGCTATTCTCTGGGCGCATCTGCACCCTTCTTCGGCTTCGATATAGCTATCTGCATGGGCTCCGGCTTCTCCATTCCCATCGGTCTTTCCAAGGCTCTTGAGAAGCAGAATGACAGCCGTAAGGTATTCGGTCTTCTTGGCGACTCCACCTTCTTCCATTCCGGCTTCAACAGCCTTGTAGACGCTGTCCACTCCGGTGCAAACGTATGTCTCTGCGTACTGGATAACAGCATCACCGCTATGACCGGTCACCAGGAGAATTCCGGTACCGCCAAGAACCTTATGGGCTATGAAGTTCCTCCCGTAAGCATTCTCGATATGATTTACGCCACCGGCATCGATAAGGATCGCGTACTCATTGCCGACCCCATCGATCAGGAGGC
>JAFXFT010000267.1 GCA_017513385.1 Oscillospiraceae bacterium
AACAAGCTTTGCCGCCGGGCAGCAGAAGTCGACAATATATGAGCCTATTGCCTTCTGCCGCTTGAATGTAATCGGCAGTTTTTTCAGAAAATCATACCACAGATGTCTCTCCTCCGGTGTCATGTTATTTCGAAGAGCCCGTGCCGCAGGAATAAGATTTTCTTTGTAGTTTCTATGCATAGCAGTTCCTTTCCGGTATGGCTTCGCCCCTACGGGGAGAAGCTGGCGGCGCAGCCGACTGATGAGGGGCATTCGCGCAGCGAATAAACCCCGCTGTAAAAACAATTGTGTTTTCGTAATGGGTATGATATTATAAGCTGTAACCTTATAATATAAGTAACATCTAATTATACATCATTAATTTTTCACGGTAAAGCCGCATGGAGCAGATTAGTGTGAAAATCACACTAATATTTTTAAAAGCCCATCGCCTCACCCTTCGGGCAACCGGCGATGATGGCAAAAAATCCTCCATGCTTGAGGTTTTTTAGTTACTATTTGAGCGGCAAAGCCGCATGGAGGATTTTTTATGGAAAACAAGAAGAGAAAGTTCAAGTTCAATATTATCGACGTTGTTGTTATCGTCGTAATTCTCGCTATTGCCGCATTCTTTGCAATGAAGTTCATCGACTTCGGCGACAACGCCTATGTATCCGTAGGCAGCTCCGACAGAGTGCGCTACGTAGTGGAAGTGGACGTTATGAAGAAGTCCGTATATGAGGAAATCGTCAAGGAACTGCCCACCCAGATGATCGCCAACGGCGCTTACTGCGACGGTCACATCATCTCCGTTGAGGCCGAGCCCTGTGAAGTTACCGACATTGAATACAAGGATCTCGGCAACCAGACCACTCTCTACCACGTCGCTCCCACCGAGGAATACGTAACCGTACGCTTTACCTGCGAGGCAGGTCTGCTTGAGGGCACTATGCTCAACAATGTGGGCTCTCAGGAGATACGCGTCGGACGTCCCAACTACGTAAAGGGCAAGAACATTGAGTGTGTCGGCACCATCGTTTCCCTTGAGTACATTGAGGCAGCACAATGACTAAGATATACATTGTCCGCCATGCCGAGGCGGAGGGCAACCTCTACCGCCGTATTCACGGTCATTACGACAGCCTTGTAACGCCCCGCGGCATGGAGCAGATAAAGGCGCTGGAAAAGCGCTTTGAAAACGTGCAGATAGATGCGGTCTATTCCAGCGACCTCTGCCGCACCCGCACCACCGCAGGCGCCATATATATCCCCAAGGGTCTGCCCCTTATCACCACTCCCGCTCTGCGCGAGGTCGCCATGGGCGTTTGGGAGGACGATATGTGGGGCCGCATCGAGGAGGATTTCGCCGAGCAGTACAGCTACTACAACAACTGCCCCGATAAGTGGGACATTCCCGGCGGCGAGCACTGGGAAGACCTCTGCCGCCGCATTACCGGCGCAATGCTGTCCATTGCCGCCGAAAATCCCGGTAAAACCGTCGCCGCCGTCACCCACGGCTGCGCCATCCGCGCACTCATCAGCGTTATCAAGGGCATTCCCGCCAAGGACATAAACTCCATAAAATACTGCGACAACACCGCCGTGGCGCTCATCACCGTAGAGGACGGCAAAATCGCGCTTGAGTACATGAACGATGCCTCCCACCTGCCCGATGAGCTCACCGCTTTCCGCCACGAAACATGGTGGAAGAACGAAAAGGTCACCGACGGGCGCAATATGCGCATTGAACCCTTCAACGTGGCCTCCGCCAAGGAGCGCTACATAGCCCGCTACCGCGAAGCATGGATAATCTCCCACGGCAGCGACAAGGGTTTCTCCGATATTTATTACGACTGGGCCTTCATGCGAAGAATGAACGATGCCCGCGCGGTAGCCGAGGCGAAACTGGGCGGCAAAATTGCAGGCATGATAGAGCTTGCCCCCGAGTCCGGCGAGAAAGAGGGCTATGGTCACATCGCTTTCCTCTGCATGGATCCCGAGTTCCGCTATCGCGGGCTGGGCGTGCAGCTTATAGGTCACGCCGTTTCTTTCTACCGTCCTCTCGGACGCAAAAAGCTGCGGCTGAATGTTGCCGCCACCAACAAGAGTGCAGTTAAATTTTACGCCAAATGCGGCTTTGTTGAAGCAAAGCGCGAACAGGGCAACTTTGGCGAAGTGATAGTAATGGAAAAAGGAATAGCACTGCCGTGAATGAATTGTTTCTCCCCGTAAGCCGCGAGGATATGGAAGCCCGCGGCTGGTACTATTACGACTTCCTGTTGATAACGGGCGATGCCTACGTGGATCACCCGTCTTTCGGCACGCCCGTTATTGCCCGTCTCCTTGAAAAGGACGGCTTCCGCGTGGCTATCCTGCCCCAGCCCGACTGGCACGATGCCGAGGCCATCAAGGCCATGGGCCGCCCCCGCTACGGCTGCATGCTCTCGGCGGGCAACCTTGACTCAATGGTTGCTCACTACACCGCCGCCAAGCGCCACCGCAGTGAGGATTTCTACAGCCCCGGCAAAAAGGCAGGACTGCGCCCCGACCGCGCCAGCATTGTCTACGCCAACCGCGTGCGCGAGGCTTTCCCCGGTCTGCCGCTGGTAATCGGCGGACTTGAGGCCTCTCTGCGCCGCTTCGCCCACTACGATTACTGGGAGGACAAGGTGCGCGGCTCCGCCATAGTTGACGCGGGCGCGGATTTCCTTGTATACGGCATGGGCGAGACCGCCAGCCGTGAGATAGCCCGCCGCCTGAAGGCAGGCGAAAAGCCCTCCGAGATGAATGACATTCGCGGCACGGTCATCTGCCGCTCCACCCCCGAGGTCTGCGCCTTCCCCTCTGTGGACATTCCCTCCCTTGCTCAGGTGCGCAGCGACAAGCCCGCCTACGCCGAGGCCTGCCGCGTCCAGTACGCCGAGCATGACCCCGTTCGCGGCAAGGCTGTAATTCAGCAGCACGGCGAGCGCTACGTTATCGTAAATCCTCCCGCCATGCCCCTGAACACTCAGGAGCTGGACGAGGTTGCCGCCCTCCCCTTTACCCGCGAGTACCATCCCATGTACGAGGAAATGGGCGGCGTACCCGCCATCGAGGAGGTACGTTTCTCCGTTATCCACAATCGCGGCTGCTTCGGCGGCTGTCACTTCTGCTCTCTGGCATTCCATCAGGGACGCATGGTGACTTCCCGCAGCCACGAATCCGTTATAAAGGAAGTTGAAGCCTTCACCAAGCATCCCCTTTTCAAGGGCTACGTCCATGACGTAGGCGGCCCCACCGCCAACTTCCGCCACACCTCCTGCGCCAAGCAGCTGAAAAAGGGCATGTGCGCCGACCGCGGCTGCCTTGCCCCCACCCCCTGCCCCAATCTTGACGCAGATCACCGCGACTATCTCTCCCTGCTTCGCAAGCTGCGGCAGATCCCCGGCGTGAAAAAGGTTTTCGTCCGCTCCGGCATACGCTTTGACTACATGCTGCAGGACAAGAGCGGCGACTTCTTCGCCGAGCTGGTGCGCCATCACATCAGCGGTCAGCTGAAGGTTGCGCCCGAGCATTGCATTGACAGCGTCCTTGGTTACATGGGCAAGCCGCCCATCGAGGTCTATGAGCGCTTCATGGATAAGTACGCAAAGCTGAACAAGCAGTATGACAAGCAGCAGTTCGTTGTGCCCTACCTCATGTCCTCCCACCCCGGCTCCACCATCAAGGACGCCGTGCGGCTGGCTGAGTACCTGAAGTCCAAGGGTGTGCGCCCCGAGCAGGTGCAGGATTTCTATCCCAC
>JAFXFT010000268.1 GCA_017513385.1 Oscillospiraceae bacterium
CGACACGCTGAAGTATCCGGTCTTGAATTTTGCTGTCTGCAGACACAGCAATGTCACGCCGGGCATCACGGTCTTTCTGGTTATCTTATCCAAGTTATGTTGCCTCCTTGTTTGGCTTAATTTTTATAGATTATTTTACCACATTTCCACTGTTTTCACAATAGAATACAGGGCTAATTATTATAAACTATTTGTGAATACACGCCTTAAATTATCCCACTCCGGCGGTAAAAATATGCCTGTTTTCGGCGCTTCGCGGTGTAAAGGAAAATTTCTTTACATTTTTCAAAAAAGCTATTGACAGCGAGGCAAAATTATTGTAAACTCACCCAGGTAAGTGAAAATACTTTACACTATTTCTGTCAGGAGGGTTCAGCTTGGAAAAAAACGTTCGCATGGCTATCCTCTTCGACTATTACGGTGAGATGCTCACCGATAAGCAGAAAGAGTATTTTGACCTTTACTACAACGAGAACCTTTCCCTCTCCGAAATTGCCGAAAATGACGGCATCAGCCGCCAAGGTGTGCGCGACGTAATCGTCCGCGCCGAGGCAATAATGGAAGATACGGAGGCAAAGCTTGGCATGATCCGCCAGCATCAGGAACTTGAAGCCAATCTGGCTGATGTTGAAGCCTATCTGACCGAGATCGCTCAGCTTAACGGTTCCCGTTTCAAAAATGGCAGACTTCTGGAGCTGTGCAACCTTATCGACGCAAAGCTTCAGCTCATGAGGAAATAACGGAGGACACTTATGGCATTTGAAAGTTTATCGGAAAAGCTGTCCGCCACATTTAAAAAACTGCGCGGCAAGGGCCGCCTTAATGAGGCCGATATCAAGGAGGCTATGCGCGATGTGCGCCTTGCTCTGCTTGAGGCCGACGTAAGCTACAAGGTTGTAAAGGACTTCATCGCTCGCGTAAGCGAGCGTGCTGTCGGCGCAGACGTTCTCGAAAGCCTTACCCCTGCGCAGATGGTTATCAAAATAGTCAACGAGGAGCTCACCGCCACTATGGGCAGCGAGAACTCCAAGCTGAATATATCTTCCAAATCCCCCACCGTGGTAATGCTCGTTGGTCTGCAGGGTGCAGGTAAAACAACCAACGGCGCTAAGCTGGCTGCTTACATGAAAAAGAGCGGCAAGCGTCCCCTGCTGGCAGCCTGCGACATTTATCGTCCCGCTGCTATTACTCAGCTGGAAACCGTGGGTGCACAGGTTGATGTTCCTGTCTTCCAGATGGGCACCGAAAACCCTGTTAAAATCGCTAAGGCTGCTGTTGAACACGCAAAAAAGCACGGCAATGACATAGTCTTTATCGATACTGCCGGTCGTCTGCACATCGACGAAACCCTGATGGACGAGCTCAAGAACATCAAGGCTGAGGTCGAACCCGACGAAGTAATGCTGGTTATCGATGCTATGACCGGTCAGGACGCCGTCAACGTTTCCAAGGCTTTCGATGAAGCGCTGGGTATCACCGGTATCTTCCTCACCAAGCTGGACGGCGACGCACGAGGCGGCGCAGCTCTTTCCGTAAGAGCTGTTACCGGCAAGCCCATCAAGTTCGCAGGTGTAGGTGAAAAGCTGGACGGCATTGAGGCCTTCCACCCCGACAGAATGGCCTCCCGAATTCTCGGCATGGGCGACATTCTCACCCTTATCGAGAAGGCAGAACAGAGCTTCGACGAGAAGAAGGCAACCGAGCTTGCTGAAAAGCTCATGAAGAACAAGTTCACTCTTGCCGACTTCTATGACCAGCTGGTTTCCATCAAGTCTATGGGTTCCCTTTCCGATATAGCCGGCATGCTCCCCGGCGTTGATGCCAAGGCACTGAGCGGTGCCTCTATTGACGAAAAGGCAATGGCCCGCACCGAGGCCATTATCCTCTCCATGACTCCCAAGGAGAGAGAGAATCCCGACATTCTCAACTCGAGCCGCAAAAAGCGCATCGCAGCCGGCAGCGGAACTCAGGTAGTAGACGTAAACCGCCTGCTCAAGCAGTTCTCCACCATGCAGGCCATGATGAAGCAGATGAGCGGCAAAAATGCCAAGAAGCTGATGCGCGGTATGGGTAAAAAAGGCCGCGGCATGAATCCCTTCGGCTTCTGATAATCCGTTTGGTCAATGTGAAAAACATTTTCCATATATATCAACTTTTAAAAACTCAAATATTCTTGGAGGTGAATAGAAATGGTAAAGATCAGACTTCGCAGAATGGGTGCTAAGAAGAACCCCTTTTACAGAATAGTTGTTGCTGACTCCCGTTTCCCCCGTGATGGCAGATGCATCGAGGAGATCGGCACCTACGATCCCATGGCCGAGCCCACTCAGGTCAAGGTTAACAAGGAGCGCGCTCTCGAGTGGATCAAGAACGGCGCTCAGCCCACCGATACCGTTAAGACTCTGCTGAAGAAGGAAGGCGTTCTGTAACGCATTTTAGTTGAGCGAAAGGATCGGTCGTTACAATGAAAGAACTTTTACTTTACATTGCCCGCAGCCTCGTCGACAATCCCGATGAGGTCACAGTGACCGAGCGTGAGGAGAGCAACGAAACTGTTCTCGAGCTCAGAGTTGCAGAGGGTGACATGGGTAAGGTCATCGGCCGCCAGGGACGTATTGCTAAGGAAATACGCGTTTTGGTCAAGTCCCTTGCCCAGCGCAGCGGCAAAAGGGTTTCGGTTGAAATTGTTGACTGACACTCGTAAAACCGGGGAGATGCTCACGCACCTCCCCTTTTGTTTTACATTTCACTTGAGCCAAAATGAAAGTATTCAATACTCATTTTGAATTTTTTCATTTCGGCTTAGAATTATTAAGTTCTCAAGGCTATAAGGAGGACATTATGGAAAAGAAACAGTTTCTTGAAAGTGGCAAAATAGTAAATACCCACGGCATCAAGGGCGAAGTAAAAATCCAGCCCTGGTGCGATTCTCCCGAGTTTCTCAAGAAGTTCAAAACCCTCTACATCGGTCAGACCCCCTATAAGGTACTCTCCTCCCGCGTCCACAAGGATTGCGTTATTGCACTGCTGGAGGGTATCAACGATGTAAACGAGGCTATGAAGTTCAAGAACAAGATCGTCAGCATCAACCGCGATGATGCCAAGCTTCCCAAGGGCAGCTGGTTCATTCAGGACATTCTTGGTCTGCCTGTATACGACGAGGTTCGCGGCGAGATCGGCACTCTCAAGGAAGTCCTCGACATGCCCGCAGGCGACCTCTATGTTGTCGTCAACGAAAAGGGCGAGGAGCACATGATCCCCGGCGTACCCGAATTTCTCAAGGAGATCGACCCCGAGGCGGGTCGCATCACCGTAGCTCTTATCGAAGGAATGTAAGCCATGATAGCTTTGACTATAGATATAATGACCCTCTTCCCCGATACCGTCTCCGCTGTGCTGGGCGAGAGCATTACCGGCAAGGCTCAGTCCAATGACATCGTC
>JAFXFT010000269.1 GCA_017513385.1 Oscillospiraceae bacterium
GTTGAAGATACCGTCCAGTATCATAAGTCGGGAAAATCCGTGCCACAGGCTCATAAACATCATAGTGCCGAAGCCGATGGCGGCGGCGACCTTCCTGCTGAGCTTTTTGCCGTTAAGGAGCACGAAAATGTGTTCCTTTATCCAGTCGCTGAGGGAAACGTGCCAGTTGCGCCAAAATTGGGTGAAGGAGGCGGCTTTAAGCGGATGCTTGAAGTTTTCCGGAACTTTTATGCCCATAAGACCGCCGATGGCGATAGCCATGTCGGCGTAGCCCGCCATATCAAGGTAGAGGATAAGGTAGCTCAGCGCCATAAGCGCAAGGCTTATGTACCAGTGGGACTGGGAGGTAAGAAGAAAATCGAATATCTGCACCGCGACGGTGGCGGCGACTATCTTTTTGAACATGCCTCGAATGAGCCGTTTCACGCTGCGCTCCACGAGAGCGGAGGTGATAGCCTCGGGCTTTGCCATGCTATTTTCAAAGTCACGGTAGCGGAAGATTGGGCCGGCGGTGAATACCGGCACGAAGAGCATGAAATTGGCATAGGTGATGAGGGGTATCTTCTTCTCGGTATAGTAGCTGAAGTATACCGCGTCAATGGCCTTGAGCATGTTGTAGGCTATGCCGACCATGGCAAGCCCCTTGGGCAGAAAATCAAGGAACGAGGTGGCGCGGGTATAGAGCAGCGGCACTGCGCAGGCAATGCAGCACAGCAGAAACAGCACCTTGCGCCCCCGCTTTACAACGCGAATAAAGCGCACCAGTGCAAAGGTGACCAGCGTATAGCCAACGTAGAATACAAGCAGCTTCTTCGACACATAGAAAACCACAAGCAGGTCAAAGAGCAGTATCCACTTGGGAACGGCCGTTTGCTTACCGAACTTACGCGCAACAGCCGAAGCTACGGCAAGGATCACCGTACCGATAAGAATGCGTATTAAAATGTCGATTTGTAAAAACCACATTTAGAAAACCTCAATCCAGCTTGTTTACGATAACCTCTGCGATTTCAGCTATGGTGTTCATGGGGTAGAGAACAACGTCCTTCTGGGTGATCTCGATGCTGTACTCTTCCTCGATGTATGCTATAACCTCCATGGCGCCCATGGAGTCAAGGAAACCGTACTCGAAAAGGTCGACCTCGGAGTTGTAGTCGGGGTCGTCGCCGATGTCAAACTGCTCTCTTATATAGTCCTCAAGAGTTTTGATGATTTCTTCAATGTTCATTGTTCAGCCTTACCTTTCATATCAGTCCGCGCAGATTCATGCGGTCAATTTTTCCGTTTGCCGTGTAGGGCAGCTTTTCCATAGTTACCAGTTTGCCGGGGAGCATATATGCGGGGATGTATTTTTTCAGCTCAAGATTGAAGCGGCGGAGCGTAAAGCTCTCTGCGGATTCGGTGAAGAGAACTATCATCTGCTTTTCACTGTCGAAAAGGGCACAGGCGTTCTCTACGCCGGGAACGCAGCGGGCGGCGGCTTCAACCTCGCCCAGCTCGATGCGATTGCCCTTTACCTTTACTTGCCCGTCCTTGCGGCCGAGGAAGATGATAAGCCCTTCCTCGTTGACGTAGGCAAGGTCGCCGCTACGGTAAAGACGCTGGTGATATTCGGTGTTCAGCGGATTCTGTACAAAAACCTTTTCGGTTATTTCGGGACTGTTCCAATAGCCGAGAGCAAGACCGGAGCCGAGAATGCACAGCTCACCCTGCTCGCCGACGGCAGCCTCACGGTTGTCCTCGGTGAGAATGAGCAGGCGCATATTGCGGCAGGCTCTGCCGATTGGCAGTGTCTCGTGGTCGGCATAAGGACGGTCGACCACATAGTAGCAGCATACGTCGGTTATCTCGGTGGGACCGTAGAGGTTGGCGTAAACGCAATCGGGCAGTGCTCTGCGCCATATGTTCAGCTGCAGATTGGGCATTACCTCGCCTGCAAAGGCGATGACTCTCAGCTTGGGGAGGGAAACGCCTTCCAGTGCGCCGGAGTTTGCCACGTTTATCATAACGGTGGGAACCCAGAAGATAGAGGTTACCTCATTGTCTGCCAAAAATTCGGGCAGCTTGGAGGGGAAGAGCAGCAGGGTGTCGGGAATGAGAATAAGCGTACCCATGCACTTGAGGGTTCCGTATATGTCAAAGGTGGAGTTGTCGAAGTAGAATGGAGCCTGCGCCGCCATTACTGTGTCCTCACCGTTCTCAAAGGTGGTGGTGACCCATTCGGCATAGTCGATAATACCGCGGTGGGGGATAGTCACGCCCTTGGGAGTGCCGGTTGAACCGGAGGTATACATTACATAGATGGGGTCAATGTCGCATACCGCTGCCAGTGAAGACTCAATGAGGGCATCGTCTGCCTCGGCAGAGCAGAGCTCGTCATACATGCATACCTGCGCGTCCTTGAGGTCGATGGTATCAAGATTCGGCGCAAGATCGGGAGCGGTCACGATGTGACCGGGAGCGAGATTGTCGATTATTTTCTGCAGACGGCTCATGGGAATGTGTGCGTCCACCGGTACATAGGGGCAGCCGGCATACATTGCTCCCATGAAGCTGCTGAGTGCGGAAATGCTCTTGGGAAGATATACGATGACGGGTCGGCGGGTGGAGCCGGAGCGGAGCAGAGCGGTGCCTATGCTGCGGGATATTGCCCGAAGCTGGGAATAGGTCACGCTGCGCCATTCGTCCCGTACAGCCGTTTTGTCGCCGCGCTTTGCGGCAGCGATGTCAAGCAGGCATACTGCGGAATTCATAGCCTGATTACCTCTTTTCGCTTAGTATTTTATCTCTAAAGTTTCGGCAGCGCCGAACTTGGTGAAGGTGGTGATGTTGTTTGCTGTTTCCGTGTTCCAGCCCTTGCAGTCGGTGCTTGCCAGACCGCGAACCTTTACCTGCATCATGCCATCATCGAGGAAATTAAGGGTTGCCGTGTTTTCGCTGAGGCTTATTTCTGCAGGGATATTTACACTGACAATGGGAGATGCAGCAGATTTACCGCGGAAGTCAATGGATATGGGCTTGTCAAGGGAAACATAGAGCGCGCCGTCCTGCCATTTTTGCACACTGGCGCTGCTGCTGATTTTATCGGTATCGAATTTCTCGGAGAAACGGATGCGGATGCCGCAGGCGGATTGATACGCCTCGTCGTAGAGCGCAAAGTCCCGAGCGGACTCACCGGGAGTAATGCGAAGCTGTCCGTCGGCAACGTAGACATTGGTCTTGAGATTATATGCCGCTGCCGAGGCCAGCATAAGCTGATCCTCGCCCACGAAGTTATAACCGTGCTTCTGTCGGAAATTTTCCGCTGCCTTCACCACGTTTTCCGCTGTTTCGGAGGACTGGTAGGCGAAATCACAGTGATAGTATAGGCATACGGGCATGGCGTATCGGGCGGAAATGTCGGTGAATTCCTCACCGGTGTATAGAACTGTGGAGTTGTTCTGTATGAGTATTGTCTGCTCGCCGTCTTTTTCAAGGAAGAAGGGCAGGGAGATGACGTTCTGTGCATTTTGGTGGGGATAAATGCTCTTTGCGTTGGCACTTATGAAGCCGGAGTTCCAAAGAATGCCGTTGCGCCACTGGCTGAGGAAGGACTGATTGATGGTGCCGACAGCAGTGTACCATGTATGCTGGTTCGCACCCTGCAATTCATTGGAAAGTCCGTAGAAGCTTCGGGACGCGGCCTGGGTCTGCAGTTCAAAATCCTCACGGGCGGGAGAGGCACCTGTGTTTGTGTAGAAGTGTACGCCGCAGTAGAAGTAGTTATCCTGCATGTAGTCTATCTGCTCCTGAAGCTGCTTGCGGTATGGAAAATATTCGGAGTCGATAGGTACTGCCATGCCGTATTCAAGACTGCCGCAGATGAGGTCATCTGTACCGTCGCCGGTAATGTCGCGGAAACGGGGTACGCAGTAGTTGCCGAATTTGAGATTGTAGTTGCCCTTATAGTTTTTCTCGCTGCCGCTGATATATCCGCCGCTGGAAAAGCCGTCGCCCTTGTTGAGACGCAGGGCAATGTAGCCGTCAAAGGTACCAATGACGAGGTCGGCGGCACCGTCACCGTTGTAATCGTATACAGCGGGACAAAGCCAGCTGCCTAGCTCGGAAAGATTGACGATAGTTTCGCCTATATCGGTGAATTTGCCCTTAAGGGATTCGGCCTTGAGAATGCGTCCGTCGCCGGTGCCGACGATAAGCTCATCGCGTCCGTCGCCGTCAACGTCGCCCATGGTGGGCATGATCTGGGTTGCCTCCTCAACTCCGTTTACGCGCTGGGCGGCTGAGAATACAAGGTTGCCCTGTCCGTAAAATATATAGAGATTGCCGTCGGCAGCACCGCAGAGAATATCCTCATTGCCGTCACCGTTAAGGTCGCGGATAATGGGACAGGAGTATCCGGGCACGCTGAGGGGCTCACCGCTTCTGTCGCAGAGGGGCTGGCGTTCCGCCACGTGCAGGCGGTCGGTGTAGCCCTTGCCCTTGAAGAACCAAAGCTGGCCGCTTTCACTGCCGGATATTATGTCGACTAAACCGTCGAAGTCAAAATCACCGGGCGCGGGAGCTGCGCGGTAGTCAAGCTCGGGGTAGTCATCGAAGTAGCTGCCGCCATTTTCGATATAGCTCAGACCCAACCATTCACCGTTTTCGTCAACATGCATTCCGGAGGAATAGGCACTCTCGTTGAAATCCATTTCATAGCGGTGGCCGTCGGGGGTGAGATTGTGCAGATAGGTAATGCTTTCCTGCCGCAGGAACCATTTGTAGGTGCTGCGGATAAGGGTAAAGGCGGGAATCTGCATATATTTGCGGCAGAGCTCGCCGAATATCTGTGCAGAGCCGTTTTCAAAGGCGGTGATTTCCTCGTAATGAAGCTCCCATGCCATGCTTGCGCCGCCGTAACTGCCGAATACGCGGGACATGGAGTAGCCATAGCGATCCATGAAGGCATATTCAGCAAAAGCGTTTATAAGCAGCTGGTTGCAGCTGGCGGTAGTGCTGGCAAAGGCGGCCTGCTGACCGTTGTAGGCTGTCATACTGAAGCCGGAAACGGAGAACGCGTTGGGCAGGAGAGGGTTAGTGAAAAATACATTGCCCTCGCCGTATTCGTTGATACTGTAGAGTGCGCATGCACCGTAGCCGATGATGGGTTTGGCGGTGTTGCATGCAACTGCGTAGCCGAAGTCGCGGGCATGGAGGTCAGTTGTGAATTCGGGGTAGTTCTGATAGAGAAAGGCGAAGTCCTTAATGATGCCCTGCATGTACTCGAAGTTCTTGCCAATTTCTATGACGGTCATGCCGTAGGGGAAATCATTGACCTTTTCAAAGCTTACCGCACCGATAAAGTCAGCGTCGAAAAGCTGATAAAGCTCGTTGGCGAGAACGGCGGTAGCGCCATTCTTCACAAGCTCGGTGACCTGCTCCTTGATCTGCTGTGCGTTGGCAGAAGCGGCAACAGAGGCATCAAGATAGAAAATATCGTAGCCGGAAAGGTCAAATTCGCCGCGTATATCAATGCCGGCTGCGGAAACACCCAGCACCAGCGACTGCGTGAGATAGCCGAGAGTATCCGACCATGTTCCGTCGGAGCAGGAGGAGTCATATACTACGGCGGCGGACATACTGTTCTGTCCGTCAACCAGCGGCAGCTCCTGCAGTGTTTCCTGGGGTGTGCAGCCTGCGGAAAGGAGCATCAGCGCGGCAAGGATAAGGCATATTATTCGTTTGTGAAGCTTTGATTTCTGCATAAAACCCTCCGTGCCTTCACCGATTACGGCGAGGCGGTTCCGTGTGATTTTTTGCACAATATGGCATAGTATACCTAATTTAATATAATACCTAATTTTCGTCCATCTTGTCAATATAAAGCGGGTTTAATGCATAAAAAGAGGCTGCACCGACTGATGCAGCCTCTAAAAGCTTTTTATATGTAAATTATAATCAGACCCACAAACATGCCGACGATTACAGAGAATGCGGGCAGCTTGCTCTGATACATGAGGATAGCTTGCGGAATAATTTCACCGAATACGACATAAAGCATGGCACCGCTGGCAAAACCAAGGCTCAGGGCGAGACCGAGAGTGCTCATGTCGCCGATAACGTAGCCCAGCAGAGCGCCGATAATGGTGGGTGCACCGGAAAGGGCGGTTATAATGACCGCCTTGGCTCTGTTCATGCCGCCGCCGATGAGGGGAACGGAAACCGCCATGCCCTCGGGGATATTATGCAGACCTATCAGCACCGCGAGAATAAGGGCGGAATTGCCGAGAACGCCGCCGTTAATGGCGTAAGATGCGCCGATGGTCATGCCTTCGGGGACGTTGTGCAGGGCAATGGCGCATGCCATTACAACGCCGGCAACCATGAGCGACAGTTTGTTGTCCTTGCGGGCATGGTGCATGTCGAGGTGGTCGCTGTGAATTAGCTCGTCAAGATCGTCTGCCGTTTTGGGGTGGTTGACGTCGATATGGGGAACCTCAGGGTTGGTTTTCCTGTCGATCAGATAATTGAGCAGGAAGGTGACGAGAACACCGAGGGCGATAGCGGCGATAACTATGAAAATGCCCACGTTTGTTTCGATAGCTTCGGATATCAGGTCGAAGCAGACAACGCTGAGCATAACGCCGCCGGCGAAGCTGAGCAGAAGGCTGACCGTGCGGTTGGAGTCCTTTTTGAAGAGCGCGCCGATAAGACCGCCCAATCCTGTGCCAGCAACGCCTGCGATAGCGGTGGCTGCAATTAAGGTCATGATAGTATTCGTAATAAACACCTGCTTCCGTTGGCGATTGTAATTGTACATTGTCAAAAATGTATCTGCAAAAAATGTTAACATAGTACGACATGGAATACAAGGTTTTCCCAAAATTTGATATTTAATATATAAAAAAAGAGGCCGCTGGTTCTCCCATTGCCTCAAAATGCAAAAAAACCGCACTGCAATGCAGTACGGTTTCTTTGGTCCGAGTGACTGGAGTCGAACCAGCGGCCTCTTGAACCCCATTCAAGCGCGATACCAAACTTCGCCACACCCGGATATTGGTGAGTTAGTCAACTCAGCTTTGCTAATATAACACATTGTTTTTGAAAAAGCAATACCTAAATTCAAAAAAATTTGACTTTTTTTCAAAAACTCAAAAAAGGGGGATTTATTTGGACATCAACTGTATGGAGCGTGGACTCCATACAGTTGATGATTATAGTCATCAGAAGTGCAGAATGCTGCCCAAATGAAGAACATTTGCCAGTTTACGCTGTCTGCGGTTCTTCACATCGTCGGAGGGAGGCTGAATATCGCCGGCCTTGGTGAGAGCCCACTTGGTAAACATGGGTCCGACCAGCTCGTAGACAAGCACGGAGAAGAGGACGATATTGCGGATAAGGTCGCCCTCGGGACCAAGCTGACGGGCGGTTACCGCCATGCCCAGCGCAACGCCTGCCTGAGGCAGCAGGGTAATACCCAGATATTTGCATACGCTGGGGCTGCATTTGGTCAGCTTTGCGCTGCCCAGTGCGCCGGTGTACTTACCGATGGAGCGGAAAATGATGTATACAACGCCGATACCTACGATGGCAAGATCGGCAAATACGCTCAACTCAAGCTCAGCGCCGCTGATAACAAAGAACAGGGTGAACAGGGGCGCGGTCCAGCGATCGGATTTTTCCATGAGATCTTCGGAAAGAGGGCAGAGATTGCAGAATACGGTACCCAGCATCATGCATACCAGCAGGGAGGAGAAGCCGATACTTACAGGGCCAACATGGAATTCCAGCATGGAAAGAGCGGCGGTAATGATAACGAAGCCGATAGTGAGGCTGAGTCGGTTGGTGTTGGAGTTGAAAAGCTTCTCCAGCTGAGTGAGCAGCCAACCCATAACAGCGCCGAGGGCAAGAGAGGCAACTATCTCAACAAGGGGATTTACGAGAATGGAGATAATGTCCACAACACCGCTGGAAAGGGTGCGGGCTATGCCGAAGGAAACGGCGAAAACGATAAGGCCGACGGCATCGTCCAGCGCAACTACAGGGAGCAGCAGGCTGGTAAGGGGGCCCTTGGCCTTGTACTGGCGGACGACCATGAGGGTAGCTGCGGGAGCGGTAGCGGTTGCGATAGCACCCAGTGTGATGGCCTGAGCGGCAGTGAGCTTATCGGGCATGATCTTATGTACGATAAGTAGCGCAATATCAACAAGTACGGTTGCTGCCAGTGCCTGCAGAACGCCGATAACGGCTGCCTGCTTGCCGGTGTGCTTCAAATCGGAAAGACGGAATTCGTTGCCGATAGAGAAGGCAATGAAGCCCAGTGCTATTTCGCTGATAAGAGACAGGGCGGCAACATCCTCGCTGGTATTGAAGCCGAGACCCTTTACCCCGAGAGCGCCGAGGCAGAAAGGACCGACGATAACGCCGGCTATAAGATAAGCGGTAACATCGGGAAGCTTGAGAGGCTTGAGTACGCGGGTCATCATGAGACCTGCAAGTACAGCCACAGCTATAGAAAGCAGAGTATGCATAATAAATTTCTCCAAATCTAAACATGTTCATTTCTGTTTTGAAACCGGCTAGTAGTATACAACTTTTAATATCGGAAAGCAAAGGTTTTTTGAAAAAAATGTGGCTAAAAATTTGGGGTGGAGGAGATGGGATTTGCGTAAAAGTCACAAAAGCAAAGAAGCGTAAAAAAATATGCTTCAAAAGCAAACTTCCGTGCAAAGAAAAGCCTGCCGCGAATCTTAGCTGCAGCAGGCTTCAAATCACTTTTTTCAATATTTGAGAGAACGCAGATATGCCTTGGTATTATCGCCGATGCGATAGCTTTCTATGGCCTTCTGTATGGCTTTGTTGTGGGTCCATCGGTCAAGCTTGTGACCGATTATATATGGCAGGGCTGCGTCGTATTGCTTCACAAGAGCCATACTGAAATACCACGCCACAGCCATATTTATATAGTATTCATCACTGCGCAGCTCCGCGGCAAGGTCCAGCATTTCCGCGCGGAACTCGTCATCGAGGAAATTGTTCAGCAGCGTTACTATGCCGTATCGCACGGTGTAGGTGTGATCGCTTTTCAGCCACTGCTTTACCTTTTCATAAACCGCGGCGGGGTGTTTTTTGAATACCTTGGGCATGAAGCTGTCGCAGGTTGCCCAGTTGTCGATATAGGGCAGGAACTCCTCGGTCCGGCGCATTGCCTCGTCGAAATCCTTCATGCCGCTTATTATGAACGCGTGGAGGTTGTTTTCCTCAATGTAATGATGGGGGAGCAGGTCGAGATATTTGATTCCCGCCTCCGCCGACAGCTCTTTTGCGTATTTGCGCAGCGCGGGAATGCGCACGCCGATTATCCGCGCCTCATCCACTGTAGGCACAAGCTTTTTGTGGAAATCCCGATATTTTTCGTCGCGCAGGGCAAAAAGCTCCTGCCGTACCCTGCTTTCAAGTGCTTCCATGGCTTACCTCATACGATGCCGTATTTTTCGGCGATTATATCACGCACTTCGTCCAGTGTTTTGGGGCGCAGCATATACACATCATGCTCGCCGATGTGCTTTTCCATCCACACAAGGTTGTACCAACGTCCGAATTTGTAACCGTTTTTCTTAAACTCGCCAGCAAATTCGTAGCCCATGCGGCGGTGGAATTTAAGGCTGTCGCGGGTGAGATATTCGTCCTCGAGACCGTCGGGCGCGGCGATGGCAGCGGCAAGGTTTACGATGCCCTGCTCGCGAAGAATGTTTTCCAGCGTCTCATAGAGCCTGCGACCGAGTCCGAGACCCCTTGCGGTATGCTTTATGTAAACCGAAACCTCCGCGTTCCAATCGGCAGCGGCGCGGGCGATGAACGTGCCCGCGTAGGCGTAGCCCAGCACCTCATCGCCGCGCTGAGCGATAAGGTAGGGGTATTTCTCGAGAACACGGCTGATTCGTGCGGCAAATTCCTCTGTGGAGGGAACTTCATAT
This sequence comes from Oscillospiraceae bacterium, assembly GCA_017513385.1. Taxonomy (GTDB): domain Bacteria; phylum Bacillota; class Clostridia; order Oscillospirales; family Oscillospiraceae; genus RGIG6375. The sequence continues at coordinate 9,957 of JAFXFT010000269.1, forward strand.
TCGTAGGTTACGGCTGTGTTGAGAATGTAATATGAATAAATGTTCACCAGCGCGGCGGCATCCTCGGGGCGGGCAAGGCGAATTATGATGTTGTCCATGGTTCATTGACCTTCCTTTTCGTATAAAATCATTTTACCATAATCCGCAGCGCCTTACAATCTGCAAAATAACAGTTCACAAAAAGGGGAAAGTATGCTATCTTTGGAGTATAGAAATTATATTTATGGTGGTGCTTTCATGAAAGAATTCACTCATGTTTTTAAAAGTATAAAAATTGGCCCTCTTACGGCTAAGAACCGTATCGAGGTTTCACCCGCAGAGCCCTTCCTCTGCACCCGTGACGGTCTTGTTACCGACGAATTTGTCGCCTTTACCGCTGCTATGGCAAAGGGCGGCGCGGGTATCGTCACCGTTGGCGACAGCCCCATAAATCAGGCATATGCCGATACCAACCACTACGTTGTCAATCTGGCCGATCCCTTTGTTGTCCACGGTCTTGTGAAGGTTACCGACGCTATCCACCGCTATGGCGCGCTGGCATCTATTGAACTGAACCTCCGCGCGGATTATCTGCCCGCCGACCTTACTAAGGAAGAGGTAAAGCAGCTTATCAAGGATTTCGCCGATTCTGCCGAGCGCTGCCGCAAGGCAGGCTTTGACATGGTCATGCTCCACGGCGGTCACGGTCATACCGTTTCCCAGTTCTATTCCCCCTACTTCAATAAGCGTACCGACGAGTACGGCGCGGATACTATGGAGAACCGCTGCCGTTTCGCCGTTGAGCTGCTGGACGCAGTGCGCGAGCGCATCGGCGACGATATGGCTATCGAGTGGCGCATGAGCGGCGACGAGCTGCTGCCCCCGCCCGTAGGTATGGGTCTGCAGGAGCAGATAGCTTTCGCCAAGTATATTCAGGATAAGATAGACATCGTCCATATAAGTGCAGGCAATATGTATGACGTGCGCACCATGGACTACATAATCCAGCCCTCCTATATGCCCCGTCCCACCAATCTGCATCTGGCTGCGGAATATAAGAAGGCTTTGGATATTCCCGTCACCAGTGTCGGCTCCTTCAATATGGAACTTGCCGAGCAGGCTGTAGCCGAGGGTAAGGCGGACGTTATCGCTATGATCCGTCCCTTTATCGCCGACCCCGACCATGTAAACAAGGCCAAGGCAGGCAAGGCAGACGAGATCCGCCCCTGCCTCCGCTGCAATCTCTGCACCGGTGACGACCCCCACGGTTGCCCCAAGCCCCTGCGCTGCAGCGTAAACCCTGTAAGCGGCAGAAATCCCATGTTTGACAAGATAGAGAAGGCCGAGACTCCCAAGAAGGTAGTTATCATCGGCGGCGGCTGCGCCGGTATGGAGGCAGCCCGCAGACTGGTTGAGCGCGGTCATAAGCCCGTCCTGTTCGAAAAGAACGCAGATTTGGGCGGCAGCCTTATCGACGCAGGCGCAAACAAGATAAAGACCGACGTAAAGCGCTACGGCGAGTGGTCTGTTCATATGACCAAGAAGACCGCGGGAATCGACCTGCGCCTTGGCGTTGAGGCAAA
>JAFXFT010000270.1 GCA_017513385.1 Oscillospiraceae bacterium
CCTCGCGCAGTGCGTCCCCAAGGTTGGTAAGATGCTCGGAAGTGTCCTTCACAGAGGAGAGGTAATTATTGAGAATATAATATGTCTCCTCATTTTCGTAGTCACCGTTCCAGTGACCATCGTCGCGGGTCAGACGGTCAAGGTCATAAGGACCATGACCCTGATAGGTGACGGAGAAGCTGAAATAGGGCTGAGAGGTGTCGCGCTCCTGATATAGCTTGAGAATATCGGGAAGGAGAATAAAGTCTGCGGCTATGCCGTTTGCCATAACGCCGTAGCGGTTTTCGAGGAACCAGTAGTTTTGGAAGCCGAGGTAGCCGTTGATATTCTTGCGGTTATAGAACCAATCATAGCAGGAGTGGCTGCCTTCGGTGAAATATCCCTGTTCGTTGAAATAGTGGATATAGGAGCCGGTAGCCTTACGGTAATTGTCCTGTGTGTAGTAGCCGGTGATGAAGCCGCGCTCGGTGTCGATAGTGCCGCCGGCAAATACGTTGGTGAGCAGATTACCGGTGTAACTTTCCACTTCGAGTGCGCGGTACTTGGCGTAAACGTCCTCGGAGATGCCGGTGAAGCCAATGCGTTCAAGGTCGTTGAAGGCCTCCAACTGAATGGCAATCACGTTTACCCGCTTGTCCTCGGGGATAGCTTCATACTCATAAGCGGAGAGTATCTCCTGTGCCGCCTTGGCGGAATAGCCCTCGGGCTTTTCAGGGAACGCCTCGGGAATGCTGTGGATAAAGGGGTATACAAATCCGCGGGTGATGTAGACCTGAGTTGCGGACCAGCGGTTTGCGTATTCGTAGTTCTCGGTCTTGTTATTGTAAATGTTCTCGCTCAGGTATACTTTGCTCAGCGGCCATATACTGATGAGGACTATTGCCGCGCCGATAAGGCGGGAGCGGGTCCTGATGCGTCCACGCACGAAAAAGGCGAGGAACAGAGTGCCGAGGACAACACAGATAATGCAGAAAGCAAGTCTTGAGTCAAGGGAAATATCGTAGTTAGACGATACCTTCAGCGCAGTGCTTATGGCAGTTACATCTGCAAAAAGAAAAGGGTCATCGCGGCAAAGCAGCTTGAAATAATTGCCTGCGGAGGCGGCAAGGACGGTGACGGAGGTTGCGAGAAAAGCTATCCACGCCTTGCCGATGAAGCAGTATAGAAGCAGCATCAGCAGCACTACGGGCAGAACATTGAGAAGAGCTATCTGCGGGTGAAGGAAGTATCCCGTGAATATCTCCCAACGATAGTGACCGAAAGCCAGCAGCAGGCTAAGCAGACCCACGCCTACGGCGGCGACGATTATAAACAGCCAGTTCCATAGCCAGAACAGCACCTTGTGGGAACTGCATTCCTTTTTGAAAAGGAAACAAGAACGGATTTTCTCCATATATTTATATCAGTGCAGATTTGCGCACTTTCCTCCATTCTGCAAATTCGTTGGATTATATAAGAATTATAACATACAATCGAGCTCGAGTTAAGATGTAAGATGTAAAAAATAGGGCGCGTGCCTTTACTTTTTCGACTCCTTAAGCTATAATTAAGGGTACGTTTGATATGTGAGGGAGTTTCCGATGCCCGAATTGAGAAATATTACTCTGGGTGAGCTTTTCAGCGAGGTTTGCACCCGATTTGAAAATAGAATAGCCGTAGAGTATATGGGCGAAAAGGTCACATATGCTCAGCTCGACGAGCGGACGGACCGCATAGCCCGCGGTCTGTTGGCTCTCGGCATTGAGAAAGGCACCCGCGCAGCAATATGGGGCAATGACAGAACCAATACTCTGTACTGTCTGCTGGCTATGGTGAAGATAGGTGCAGTGGCGGTAATGCTTGGCACCAGCCTTCAGCAGAGTGAGCTGGAGGGACTTATGGTTCTCTCCGAGGCTGAGTATATATTCTTTGACGAAGGCTTCCGCGACACTTCTTTTCCCGAGGTCTGCCGACAGATGGAACTGCCTATGCTGAAAGAAATGTGCTATATTGGCACAGAACCCGCAGAGGGCTTCAGAACTCTTGCAGAACTGGAAACTCTGGGTGAGAGCGTTTCCGATGAAGCGCTGGCAGAGGCAAAGGCAGCAGTCAAGCCCACCGATACCGATATGATAATCTTTACGTCGGGCACCACCAGCGCCAGCAAGGGCGTTCTCACCACCCACTTCTCACGAGCAAACAACGTGCTTGCCCATATCAAGGCGCTGAGAGTAACGGAGAATGATAAGTTCTGCGTGGCGATACCCATGTTCCACTGCTTCTCCCTTACCGGCAGCGTGCTTTCCGCAATTATGAGCGGTGCTTGCGTGTATTTCCCCAATAACCGCCGCACTAAAACCCTCTTTGAGGCTATTGAGCGGGATAAGATAACCGTGCTCCATGCCGTTCCAACCCTGTTTTCCGCCATGCTGGCGAGAAACAACACGGGCGAATATGACATATCATCACTGCGTACCGGCGTTATCGGCGGCGCTACATATCCGCCCGAATTTTTCAAGCGCATAAGCAGTGAACTGAATTATAACCTGCTTTCCTCTCTTGGACAAACCGAGGCAACAGCAGGCTTCACATTCTGCGATTATGACGATCCAATGGAGATAAAGGCCAATACCGTCGGCCGCTTTATCGACAATACCGAGGGCATGATCCGCAACATCAATACCGGCGAGCCCCAACCTGTCGGCGAGATCGGCGAAATCTGCGTGCGCGGCTACGGTGTAATGCAGGGCTACGTGAATGCCCCCGAGATAACTGCCGAGACACTTATGCCCGACGGATGGCTGCGTACCGGCGATATGGGCTTTATCGACGAGAATAACTGCCTGCATATCACCGGCAGACTTAAGGATATGATAATCCGCGGCGGCGAGAATATTTCCCCCGCTGAGATAGAGCAGCTGATCATTGAGGACGCTCGTTGCTCCGAGGTAAAGGCTGTTGCCGTGCCTGACGAGCATTACGGTGAAGAAATATGCCTTTGTATCGTGCTCAAGGACGGACAGATAATGACCGAAGATGAAGCGAGGGATATAGTCCGCGATAAGCTGGCTTATTTCAAGGTTCCCCGCTACGTCCTCTTTGTGGAATCCATACCAAAGACCAATAGCGGCAAGGTCGCAATCGGCAAGCTCAAGGAGTTGGCAAAGACCGCGCTGGGACTGTGAGGTGCAATATGAAAAGCTATGAAATGATCCGTGAAATATTCAATGAGTGCGCCAATAATCAGATGCGCGACGTTGATATAAGCGAAATTGAAACCGACGATACCGATGCCGTTGTCAAGACCTTTCTGGAGGGCAGCGACATTACCTGCGAGAAGTCCGTACTTTCCAACGGCACGATAATCTATGATATCGTCACCGACGGAATCCGCCAGCGTGTGGGTTTCACCGAAATCTGAATAAACGAAAGGACATTCTTCGGAATGTCCTTTTTTAGTGAGGAAATGTCGAAAGTTTTTTGTAGGGAACAGGCCTGCCTGTTCCGTTTGTAAAGCTACTACCGACGGTAAATCAAAACGGAATGGGCAGGCCCATTCCCTACGAGTAATTTTGAGTTTTGGCGCTGTTATTTTTTCGGGATCAAAATAAGCGGCTGAGGCTTTTGTCCGACCTGATTTCTATGCGTAATTCAGAGGGCAAAGCCCGAAGAACCCTTACACGCGTCATGCAGAGCGGAGCGAAGCCTCCCTCGAATGGTTTTGCCGTTGTCATTATTGCATACCCTTCAACAGGGGGATTCCTCGCTGTGCTCGGAATGACGTTGTGATCGTAGGGCAGGGGCGTGCCCCTGCCGTAAATACAGCAAACGAAAAAATACTCCATACCGGGTGGTATGGAGTATTGTTGATATGCAGAGAAAACTTAGTGGCAGCCGTGATCGCCACAGTCATGGTCGCCGCAGTCGTGGTCACCGCAGTCGTGACCTTCACCGTGGTGGCTGCATACGGTGTCGGGATCGTAGACAAGTCTGCCGCCGAGCAGAGCAGCTACGCACAGGTCTGCGCTGCCGGTTGCGCCGGGGTAGAGCTCGATGTTAGCCTGAGCGAGGGCGTTGCGTGCGCCGCCGCCGATGCCGCCGCAGATAAGAACGTCAACGTTGAGGTTCTTAAGGAAGCCTGCAAGAGCGCCGTGACCGCTGCCGATAGCGCTTACAACTTCGGAGGAAACAACGGAGTTGTCCTCTACAGTGTAGATCTTGAACTGCTCGCAGTGTCCGAAATGCTGAAAAATCTCGCCGTTGGCGTAGGTAGTAGCAATTTTCATTTTTATACCTCCATAAGTGGTGTTTGTGGTATAAGTATATACTGTTTAATGACATATGTCAATAAAAACGGGGCGGAAAACCTTCGGCGAATTATACGAAAAAACCGCCTTATCAAATGCTTTTTTCGAGCATTACAAGGTCTACACCTTCGATGCCGTTGAAGGTGCAGGGTACGATTCCCGCCTCGCGGTAGCCCAGCTTGGCATACATGGCGCGGGCGTTGGTGTTGATGGCATTGGTGTCGATGCGCAGGCAGGTGCAGCCGTGCCGGCGGGCGTAATCCTCGTAAAACTGCAGGAACTCGCGGGCATAGCCTCTTCCGCCGAAATCAGGGTCAACGCAGAGGGTGTGCAGCACCATGACCTTGTCATCAGGGGCCTTGTCCTGCCAGTCGCAGAGAGCATATTCCGGCTGCTGCTCCTGATTGATTCGCCCCGTGGCGACAATATAGCCGTCCTTTTCCATTACGAAAAGGTGACCCTTTTCAAGGGAGTCCATGGCGTCCCGTCCGGTGGGGTATATGCCAACCTTCCAACCGGTCATGGGGCGCTGCGCCTCCATTTCGGCAATTGCTTGATATATACCGGCTACGTCGGGAATGTCGCCGGCGGTAGCCTTTCTTATCACAGTATGATCAGCTCCTTGGGTGCCTTTGTGATGTTGACGCAGTCATTTTCGCGAAGGTAGATAACGTCCTCAATGCGAACACCGAAGCGACCGGGCAGATAGATGCCGGGCTCTGCGGAGATAACGGCACCAACGGGCATGGGTTCCTTGTTTGCGGGGTTTGCGTTGGGAGCTTCGTGAACGTCCATACCGAGGCTGTGACCGAAGCCGTGGGTGAAGTATTCGCCGTAGCCTGCATCGGCAATTACCTTGGCGGCAGCGTTGTGGATCTCGCAGCCGGGAACGCCTGCCTTGGCGGTGGCGATACCTGCCAGCTGAGCCTCGAGAACGGTGTTGTAAACCTTCTTCATTTCGTCGGTGGCGTGACCGACGGCAACGGTACGGGTCATGTCGGAAACATAGCCGTCAAGAGTTGCGCCGAAGTCCATAGTGATGAAATCGCCGTCCTTGACCTGAGTGTCGCCGGGAACGCCGTGAGGCATGCTGCTGTTAACGCCGGTAACAACGATGGGGTCAAAAGAGTTGCCGTAAGCGCCGTGATTTCGCATTCTGCTGGTGAGCTCGGTTGCTATCTCACGCTCGGTGATGCCGGGCTTGATGAGACCGAGAACTTCGTCAAGAGCCTTTTCTGCGATGCGCTGAACAGCGATCATCTTCTCAAGCTCCGCTTCGGTCTTGCTCTGGCGCAGCTGAGTGAGGAGCGCCTGAGCGGGAACCAGCTCTGCGCTGAGAGCCTTGTCAAAGCGCATGAACTGAGCATAGGTCATGGTCTCTTCTTCAATACCGATGGTCTTAAGACCGTAGTCTGCGATAACGCGGCTGAGCTTTGCCTCGTAGCCTTCCTCCTGAGTGATGAGCTCAACGCCGGCACCGGTGATCTTGTTGGTGGCAGCTTCAATGTAGCGTCCGTCTACGAAGAAGTAGGCATCGGTCTTGGTGACAATAAGAGCGCCGGCAGAAGAGGGGAAACCGCTTGCATAGCGGCGGGTGCTCATGCCGGTTACCAGCATAGCATCCAAATTGTGCTGACTGAGAGCGCCTTTGATTCTTTCGATGTTGTTCATATTAAAGTTTCTCCTTTCTGCGGCATATACGGAAGGGTACCTCTATGCCGTAACGCAGAATATAAAAAAGATTTTTCAGTTCAATGGGCTCCACAACTATGGAGCAGAGTCCGGCAAGATTTGCGCCCAGCACATCAGTAAAAAGCTGGTCGCCCGCCAGTGCAGACTGCGCGGCGGTTTTGCCCGTTTGCGCCAGAGCCTTGTTTATACCCTCGGCGCGGGGTTTGCGGGCAGCGTTCACATAGGGAACGCCCCACAGCGCGGCGAAATTCTTCGCTCTGTCGGTGTGGGTGTTGGAAACAATGAAGAGAGTGACCCCGGCTTTGTTCATGCGCTCCTTCCAGCGGAAAATCTCTTCAGATGGCTTGCTGCCGGAATATGGCGCGAGGGTGTTGTCCAAATCCAGCATAAGCAGAGAGATGTCGCGGGAGAGCAGGAACTCCGGCGTCAACTGAAGCACGCTGTTGATGCGAATGCGGGGAATGATAGAAAATCCCATATCATAACTCCGTAAAAACTCAATATTATATAATAAAGTATTATAACACCAAGGGGAAAGAAAGGCAATGTCGGAATTGATTATCCTTTGCCGTCCTGAGGAATTGGACGAGGCTCACAGTTTGGGATACAGACTCGCCTGCGCAGGGTGGCAGGTGGGCAAGGACGGTAGACTGTGGCGCAGCCCAATGCCGAAGCTAAGCCGTGGCAGCCTTATGACGGTACTGGGTGGAAAAAGCGGGGAGCGCCTGCAAGATGATATTACGGCGGAGTGCGCCCGCCTTGGTATAGATGAAGTCCTGTGGCTTGACAAAATGCGCTCAACGGCCATATCCGGCGGAAATGTCAGTGAATACTTAAAAGGTGAAACGGACGTATTCGTAGAGCCCATGCGGCACTATTTTACGCTGCCTTCAAACAACGGAAACGGCGTACCAATAAACGAAGCGCAGCTGGAAAAATTCAAAGCCACCGTAAAATGTCGCGGATTTTCCCGGGAACTGGGCTGCAAATATCTCATTTGGGAGGGCGGATGCGTGCTCTATGACGATGCTGAGAGTATAGGCAGAAAAATTAAGTTACTGCGGGATATTGATATTAAACGGATAATACTGCCGTATTCCAGTAAAAGAGTCAGAGAGTTTTTGCGCGTACATCTCTGAGCTTCATGGAAACGCCGTTTTTTGCAGCCATATCCTCCAGCTTTGCCATGGCCTTTCCGCTGTTCTGGTTGATGTATTTCACCAGCAGCTCATCTTTTTTAGACTGGGGCATTTTGTTGAGCAGTTCATTTACAAGACCCTGTGCCTTTTCGGGATTGCGGAGCAGCCTGCCCATAAGACCATCCTTGGGCAGCTGGTCAGAAAGCATGGGGAGCAGCAACTCTGCTAAATCGTTATAATCTATGTGGTCGACCTTTATAGTAAGCTCTATCATGTTAAAGCCTCCTTTTTAACGGATTTTACCATAAATTTGCAAAAAACGAAAGTGTCTTGACCTTTTATCTTCGAAATGATAAATTTTTGCCAAGAGGTGAAGACCGTGCATGAGTATACGCTGATACGCTCAGACCGCAAAACGCTGGCTCTTGAGGTCAGTAGGGACGGTGAGATTATAGTTCGCGCGCCCAACAGGGCAAGCAGAGGCGACGTAGAATGCTTTGTGGCAGCCCATGAGAAATGGCTGGAAAAGGCTCTTGCGCGTCAGCGTGAGCGCAGGGAAAAGTACCCCGAACCCACCGCAGAAGAACAAAAAGAGCTTATCGCCCGCGCGAAAGCTATGCTGCCCGCAAAGGTTGAAAAGTACGCGGCAATTATGGGCGTAATGCCCACAGGTGTGAAAATAACAAGCGCCGGGAAGCGTTTTGGCAGCTGCAGCGGGAAAAACAGCCTATGCTTCTCGTGGCGGCTCATGCGTTATCCCGAAGCGGCTATAGACTATGTAGTGGTGCATGAGCTTGCCCACATTCGGTACAAAAATCACGGAAAGCAGTTTTACGGCTTCATCGAGAGTGTAATGCCTGATTATAAAAATCGAGAAAAACTGCTGAGATAAATTCTTGACCCATGCCGAAAAAAGGAATACAATACGTAAAGAAAAAGAGGTGACTATCATGGCTCGTCCCACCAAGCGCAGACGTATATGCGCCCTGCCGCGAACAAGTGAATTTATCCCCACCGGTGCCGCAGGCGGCGCTGCCGTGGAGCTTACCGTGGACGAGTATGAGTCCATTCGCCTCATTGACCGCCTTGGTTATTCGCAGGAGGAATGTGCGGGGCAGATGAATGTTGCCCGCACCACCGTTCAGGCTATTTACGATTCCGCCCGCAGCAAGCTTGCCGAGGCGCTGGTGGAGGGCAAACGCCTTGTCATCAGCGGTGGCGCATACGATGTATGCCCTAACGCCCAGAAATGCTGCGGAAAGGACTGCGCCCGCCGTAAGTGCGGAGGTAAGCGCTGCGAAAACGGAGAGCTTTCCTGCCGCAGAGAACGCTGCGAGCAGGAATAATAAAAAATCAACCGCCATTGGTTCGACCAATGGCGGTTGTGTTATGTTTGTTATTTCGAGTATATAACCTGTCATAGCAAGCTTGCGAGGAATCTCCGTCCACGCGTCATTCAGAGGCACGCAGTGCCGAAGAATCCCCTAAACAGAAGCACCGCACTAACGACTGCGGTGGAACCATTCGGGGGATGCTTCGCAAAGCTCAGCATGACACGCATGGGGAATCTTCGGGCTTTGCCTCAGAATGACATGGTTTTATGTGGTCAGTGCGGTCAGCTCCGCATCTATATAGCCTGCCAGCGCGTCGGGAGCAAGTATGACCTGCTCACCGCGCATACCGGCGCTCACGGCTATCTCGTCGAAAAGTATCGCCGTTTCGTCAATATAGGTGGGGAACTTTTTCTTCATGCCGATAGGGGAGCAGCCTCCGCGAATGTAGCCGGTTACCCCCAAGAGCTCCTTTACGTGGAGCATTTCGATGCTCTTTTCGCCGCAGGCTTTGGCGGCTTTCTTGAGATCGAGCTCATCGCAGACAGGAATGCAGAAAACGTATATTCCGCCTTTACCTGCCCGGGTGACGAGGGTTTTGAATACCTGCTCCTGCGGCATACCTATGCTGTCGGCGGCGTGGCTGCCGCTCAGGTCGGATTCGTCATACTCATATTCCGCTGTGCGGAAAGGAATGCCCGCCTGCTCCAGAAGGCGCATGACGTTGGTTTTGGTCATTGCTTAGTATTCGTAGTCGACTGCAGCCAGAGCCTCGCAGGAGGTGTCAAGATGCTTTACAAGTTCCATGTGCAGGGGATGGACATGGAATTCCTGCATGCCTGCGAAATCGTCAAAGGTAAGCTCGATAACGAGATCGTAGTTGATGGGGGAGGGAACTGCGTTTACGTTGGTGGCGCTGGAGCGGAGAGAGGGAATCTTGCCCATGAGGTTGCGGGACATATCGGCGGCGATAGCAAGATTTTCGGCCTTGGTCTTACCCTCGAACTCTTCCTTGAACTTGAACATAATAACGTGCTTTACCATGATGTAGTCTCCTTTGTTTTAGTTTTATATTGTTATTATACCATATTGTGTACGGAAGTTAAAGAGCAAAGTGAAGCAAGATGCAGGCTGAAAAGGGAAGTATTGCCAAGGTATAAAATGGAAGCGCGAAATAAACACGCAAGGAAAATTTCTTGCGTGTTTGTTTTTTAACACGGCAAGCGATACAGATAATTATGTCCTTGAGATATTATGTAAACTCAAGAAGCGAATATTTTTTACACATTGCATATTCACAACTCTGTGGAAAACTCTGTGGAAAATGTGAAAAACTCAGTAAACAGCCACTTTTACAAGGTGAAAAACTCCGCGAAGCATTCATTCTTTTGTGAATATACGATGAAAAATGAAATTTACATAACCATTATTGCGCAATTTGACGGCGTGCAGGAAATGGCAGTTTTGGCTTCATTTTGTTCAAAATAATCGAACAACGCCGCGTGGACGATTGACCCGATTGCCGGGCTGTGGTAAAATCTCATGTGACAATAATGTGCCTTGCACGTTTTATAAAATTCAGGCTCTTATTTTATAGGAGGATAAAAGCATGAAAATCGGAATAGGAATTGATACCGGCGGAACCTATACGGATGCCGTCGTTTATGATTTTGAGGAAAAGAAGGTTCTTTCCGCTGCCAAGTCTCTTACCACCAAGCGCGACCTTTCCAAAGGTATAATCGGAGCCCTGGACGGACTTGACCCCGTGCTGCGTGCGCAGGCGGAGGTTATCGCTCTTTCCACTACCCTTGCCACAAATGCCTGCGTTGAAAATAAGGGTGGTCGTGCCAAGCTTATATTTATTGGTGTGGACGAGGGAACCATGGAGCGCGTGGGCAGAAGCTACGGCTTCACTGCCAATGACGGTATTTTCTGCTGCGAGGGCAGCGGCAGCTTTGACGGTAAGATACTGCCCAACGTGGATTGGGAAGCCCTTATGCGTGACACTGAGGAATGGATAAAGGATGCCGAGGGTCTTGGTATTGTCGAGATGTATGCCATGAATAACGGCGCGGTAGCCGAGCGCGAAGCCAAGGAGCGCTTCTTACAGCGCTACGATATTCCCATCGTCTGCGGCGGCGACCTGTTCTCCGGCACAAACAGCCTTCAGCGCGGAACGGGTACTCTGCTCAATGCCCGCCTTGTTCCCGTTATAACAGAGTTCATAGCGGCCATAAAAACCGCTATGACAGAGCGTGAGCTGAACGTACCTATTGTTATAGTCCGCAGTGACGGCAGCCTTATGAGCGAGGAATTTTCCCGCACAAAGCCTGTTGAAACAATTCTCTGCGGTCCTGCAGCCAGCGTACTGGGCGGCATGAAGCTCTCCGGCAGCCGCGACAGCATGATCATTGACATGGGCGGCACCACCACCGATATATCCCTTGTTAAGAACAATGAGCCTGTCAAAGCAGGTGAGGGTGTAAGCGTTGGCGACTGGAAAACCTTCGTCAAGGGCGTTTTCATCGATACATTCGGTCTTGGCGGCGACAGTGCCGTTCGGCCCAACAAGAACGGTTTCGAGCTGGATACCCGCCGCGTAGTACCTATATCCCTGTTGGCCAAGGAGCACCCTGAGGTCAAGGAACAGTTGAAGGTACTTCTTAAGAATACTTTGTGGCACACTCGCCCCATTTACGAATATTATGCATTGGTACGTTCTATTGAGGGCAGAGAGGGTTACAACGAAGAGGAAAAGGCATTCTGCCGCGCTCTTGAGGCAGGCCCCCTGATGATTAGAGAGGCTGCTGAGGCAGGCGGAACTGATATTTATCATCTGGATAAGTTCGAACGCCTTGAGTCCGAGGGCATAGTTATGCGCTCCGGCCTTACCCCCACTGACTTCATGCACATTGCCGGCGATATGAATATCTACGACACTGAGGCTGCCCGACTTGCAGCAGCCTTCCTCATGCGCAGCCTTGGCTTCGATGATGAGAAGGAAGGCGAAATGGAGAAGTTTGCCGACTCCGTTTACGAGGCGGTTAAGCGCAAGCTGTACCGTAATGTGGTGCGTGTGCTGCTGCAGGATAAGTATCCCAAGCTGTTGCGCGAGGGTATTGATCAGCAGCTGGAGGCTCTTATAGACGCATCCTGGACTGAATTCCGCAAGGAGGGTGTGGGATATTTCAATGCCCTGTTCAGAACCAGAGCCGACCTTGTCGGTATCGGTGCACCTATACATATTTTCCTGCCCGACGTGGCAAAGGCACTGGGCACAAACTGCATTATTCCCGATAACGCAGGCGTTGCCAACGCAGTTGGTGCCGTTGTGGGCAATATTAACGCAGAGGTTCGCATTGAGGTTCGACCCAATCATACCCCCGGCGGTATTCAGGGCTTCTTCGTTACATCTGCCAGCGAAAGCAAGATGATATGGTCCCGCGCCGACGCGGTTAGCGAGGCTATTGAAATGGCGGAGGTTCTTGCCCGCCGGGAGGCAAAGAAGCGCGGCATCATAGGCGAAATAACCGTGCGTATCCGCACTGAGGACAGAGTAGGCAGCGCCATGAGAGGCACGGTTGACCTCGGCACGGAGGTAATTGCCACCGCAATCGGCGGCGCAGTGCTGTAAAATTGCAGCGGCTGCAATAAAGAACATTCAAAAATTTCAAAAATAGCAAATATTTAAAGAAATCTCTTGCAATTTTGCAAGAAGGGCAGTATACTGTTGTAGAATTTACTTCGAAAACGAATTTATATATAGCGCTCTCCTTCATGGAGCAGCGCGGGAGGTCAATATGAGAGAACTTTCTGTAAGAGCAACTGCCGTTCACGAATCTTCCACCCTCGCCGTAGACAGCCTCGCAAAGAGACTCAAGGCCGACGGTAAGCCCGTCGTCAGCTTCGGTACCGGCGAGCCGGATTTTGATACACCCCAGAACATAAAGGCCGCAGCCATTCAGGCTATCAAGGCAGGTCAGACCAAGTACACCCCCGCAGCAGGTCTTGTACCTCTGCGCCATGCTATCGCCAAGCGTCTGCTGGCTGATACCGGTGTAGAGTATGAGGACGCTCAGATTGTAGTTGCCAGCGGCGCAAAGCACAGCATCTTTATTGCACTCATGTGCCTGCTCAACCCCGGCGACGAGGTCATCGTGCCTGCACCCTACTGGGTAACCTATACTGAGTCTGTCGCTATGGCAGGCGGCGTGCCCGTAGTAGTCAACTGTGACGAGTCAAGCAATTTCAAGATGACTCCCGAGCAGTTTGAGGCAGCTATTACCCCCAAGACCAAGCTTCTTATTCTCAATAACCCCTCCAACCCCACCGGTATGTTCTATAATAAGGAAGAGCTTCAGGCTCTTGCCGATATCTGCGTAAAGCACGACCTTTACATCATGTCCGATGAGATTTACTACGGTCTGCTTTATGACGGCAAGGAATTCACCAGTGTTGCAGCCCTTGGTGAGGACATCAAGGAGCGCACCATCATCGTAAATGGTGTTTCCAAGAGCTACGCAATGACCGGCTGGCGTATCGGTTATACCGCTTCCAACAAGCAACTGGCAAAGGTAATGGCAAATTACCTCAGCCATTCCACCTCCGCACCCAGCACCATCTCCCAGTTTGCCTCCATCGAGGCTCTCACCGGTGATCAGAGCAGCATCAAGGTAATGCATGACGAGTTTGAGAAGCGCCGCGACTACATAGTTGAGCGCATGAACAAGATACCCGGTGTAAGCTGCATTAAGCCCGACGGCGCATTTTATGTAATGATGAACATGGAGGGTCTTATTGGCCGCACTCTGGCAGGCCGCGTCATCAATAACGGTGACGATTTCGCCATGGCATTCCTTGAGGGCGCAAATGTTGCCGTAGTTCCCTGCAGTGGTTTCGGCGCTCCCATGTTCGTCCGCTGGACCTACGCAGCATCTATGGAGAATATCAAGGAGGGTCTTGACCGCCTTGAGAAGTTCGTGCAGGGATAATTTTACATTTCCTCTTGCGCGATAAAGAAAAAAACAATATAATTAAGGCATCACGGTGTTCCGTGGTGCCTTTTGATTTTATGAAAGCGGAGGTAGCCTGAATGAACTTTTCACAGATAAGATGTTTTCTTGCTGCGGCAGATTGCCTCAGCTTCACCAGAGCTGCCGACCGATTGTATCTTTCCCAGCCTGTTCTCAGCCGACAGATAGCCGCTATGGAAGAAGAACTGGAAATGCAGCTCTTCGTAAGAGAAAAGAAGTCCGTGCGCCTTACCGCAGCCGGTCAGGTGCTTGCCGAGGGACTTAGCCGCCTCGCCGCGGATTATCAGTCTTTGTTGGAGAAAGCGAACGCCATACACAGCGGCTTCGAGGGCAGCCTTAACGTAGGCATGGCGGAAGGTCAGCTTATCTGCCCGCCCTATTCCGATGCCCTGCAGAGCTTCCACGAGAAGTACCCCGATATAATGGTCAACCTTTCCAAGCACAGCCTTGCCGAGCTTCTCAGCAAGTTGGAAACAGGGGAGCTTGACGTTGCCTTCGGTGCTACCTTCAACGTAAAAGACGAGGAGAAGTTCGAGTATCAGAAGGTTTCCAAAACCAAGAACTATCTGGTCGTTCCCGCAAACCACCCCAACGTGGATAAAGCCGATCTC
>JAFXFT010000271.1 GCA_017513385.1 Oscillospiraceae bacterium
CCCCTGATCACCAAGGATGCTCTGGTTGCTATCGGCGTTATGACCGCTGAGCAGTATGATTCCCTTAAGGCTCAGACTCAGCAGATCACCAAGATCGTTGCCGATGACCTGAAGGAAAAGGGCATGGAGCTGTATGACATCAAGTTCGAGTTTGGCTATGCTCCCGATGGCACCGTAATGCTCATCGATGAGGTTGCTTCCGGCAACATGAGAGTATACAAGGACGGCGAGTATGTCGAGCCCATGAAGCTCAACGAGCTCTTCTTCGCATAATTTATAATGTAAACAGCACAGCGGCAGTGGAAATCCACTGCCGCTGTTTTATATTGTCATGCTTAACATAATGTGTTAGAATTTATGTATTAAATAATTCTATTATACGGGAAGTGATACCATTGGCACAATCACAGTCAAAAGAGCTGTTGTTTGAACGCATGCCCATACCCAAGGCGGTAGCTACGCTGGCTATTCCCACCATTATCAGCCAGCTGGTCATGATGTTCTACAACCTCGCCGATACCTTTTGGGTCGGTATGCTCAACAACCCTCTGCAGAACGCGGCGGTAACCATCACCGCGCCTGCACTTATGGCATTCAATGCCATTACCAACCTTTTCGGCACAGGCAGCTCAAGCCTTATGAGCCGCGCCCTTGGCCGCAAGGACTACGACGTAGTCTCCCGCACCTCCGTTTTCGGTCTCTATTGCGCGGTCGCTTTTGCAGTAGTCTATTCCATCGTCTGTTTTTTTCTGCGCACTCCAATGCTGAATCTGCTGGGCGCAGACGAGGCCACCTTCTCCAATGCCTACAACTACATGGCATGGGCGGTTATCGCCAACGCTATACCCGCAGTTGTGAACGTCACACTGGCCCAGTTTATCCGTGCCGAGGGCTCGGCTGCTCACGCCAGCATCGGCACCATGAGCGGCTGCGTGCTGAACATTATCCTCGACCCTATTTTCATTCTCCCCTGGGGTCTTAACATGGGTGCTGCCGGAGCCGGTCTTGCCACATTCATCTCCAACTGCGTCGCCTGCGTATATTTCGCCATTCTGCTCAGCCGCAAAAGCTACAAGACCTTTGTATGTGTTGACCCGAGAAAGTTCTGCCTGCGCAAGGACATCATCAAGGAAGTATTCACCATCGGAATCCCCTCCGCTCTGCAGAATCTTTTCAGCGTTACCGGCATGACCGTTCTTAACAACTTCACCGCAGGCTACGGCGCTGACGCGGTTGCCGCAATGGGCATCTGTCAGAAGATTTACATGGTTCCCATGTACGTCACTCTCGGTATCGCCCAAGGCGCTACACCGCTTATCGGATACAATTACGCCAGCGGCGACGTTCCCCGCGTAAAGAAGTCCATCAGCTTCACCCGCAACGCAAACCTGACGGTCATCATCATAACCGGTTTGTTCTACTTCATTTTCCCCGGCTTCTTTGTTTCGCTGTTCATCAACAATCAGACTATCATCGACCACGGCATTAAGCTGCTGCGCGGCTTTACGCTGGGTCTGCCCCTTCTTTCCATCGACTTCTTCTCTGTATCCGTATTTCAGGCTACCGGCATGGGCAAGGCGGCACTTATCTTCGCCGTTCTGCGAAAAGTCGTACTCGAAATACCGTTGCTGTTCCTCATGAACCACATCTATCCCCTCTATGGTCTGCCCTACGCTCAGGTCACCACCGAAATCATACTGGCAAGCGTATCTTTCATCTTCATCAAAAAGCTTTACAAGGAAATGGATTCACGTCAGGAACGGCTAAGTCAATAACATAAAACAGGGAGTGCACTGCACTCCCTGTTTCTTATTTCTTCTCGCAATCTATAACGTACAGCACGCCCTCGTTTACAGTGAACTTCACATTCAAACCCGCAAACGCAAGACCGTAAATACGCTCGCTGTCGCTTTGATAAGACGGACGCGGATCGTTTTCCAGAACTTCTATAAGCGCCGCGCGCTTATCCTCCGCAACCCGCCGCAGCAGGTCATCGGGGAACTCCACCTCGACTCTGCGCTCGCCTGCCGTATCGGCAAATCCGCTTTGTGCGTCGGGATGGCTGTCGGCATATTTCACATAGGGCTTCACATCGTAAATGGGTGTACCATTCAGAAGGTCAGCGCCCGAAACGTGGAGCACCGGGCCAAGCTCGGGGTCAATTTCCACCTTATCCAGCTTCACCGAGGAAAGGCCCATGGAATTGGGGCGGAAGGGTGAACGGGTGGCGAAAACGCCCATGCGGGTATTGCCCCCAAGGCGGGGTGGACGCACTGTGGGCGACCAATCATCACGCACAGCCTTGGAGAACTGCCATATAAGCCATATGTGGGAATAATCCTCAAGCCCGCGCACTGCCTCCGGATTGCGGAACTCCGGCTCGAACACGATGGTTGCTTTCAGCGATTGGGCAAGCCCGCTCTGCCTTGGTATACCGAATTTCTCGTCGAAATCGCTGTGAATGCGGGCGATGACCTTTATTTTATGCTCTTCCATGCTGTTTCCGCCTTTCCGTTTTTTATCATTATAGTACATCTGCCGTTTTTTCTCAAGGAGTTTGACATTATCCCCACCAAACATTATACTTGCAGCAGTAAGGAGGTGTACCCGTGAAAAAATATCTCAATAGCGCTATTCCCATTTCCGTAGAGCTGCTTGGCGAAGTCAGCTCCACCAACACGTTAATAAAGGAGCGCGCTCTGCAAGGCGCAGAGGAGGGCGCGGTAATCATAGCCGAAAGGCAGACCGCAGGTCGAGGTCGACGCGGGCGCAGCTTCTTCTCACCCGACGGCAGC
>JAFXFT010000020.1 GCA_017513385.1 Oscillospiraceae bacterium
AGCGCCGTCGGTTCCGCGTTATCAGATGGTGAAGGCTACGAGGACTACGTCCTTGCCGGTCTTCTTGGAAATCTCCTGCTCCAGCTCGGTTATCTTGGCGAGGGAGGCCTCGTCGTTATCGAGAGAAGCGTACTTTACGGGGCTGTATGCCACTACGGCAACGTCCTTGCCCAGCTTGGCGGAAAGCTCCTTCTCGAGGGTGGTGATGGCATTGAGAGCCTCTTCGTTGTTGGAAATGTTTGCAAAATTAGTCATTGTGGTTCTCCTTATCATGTTGTTAAGCCTGCGGATTATACCACGTCGGTTTTGCCTTGACCATGACCTCATTTTCATTATTCCGAAAAAATTTGAAAAATATGCAGAAAAAAGCTCTCCGGAAAGGCAGGTCACAATAAGAAAACATAGAGTCAGCCCCCAAGTCGTTTTGCTTGGGGGCTGACCTGTTTACAGCCTGTTGCAGAGCAATTTTGTTTCAAATCGAGGCGATTTTTCGCAGCGCTACTTGGTGTATCGCAAGAAAAAGCAACGATGAGTTGGAACAAAAGAGCCTGCAACAGGGATATGTTTTATTGTTGGGAGCTGCCTAATAGTGTTCCGGAGAGCTTGAACTTAAATTCTGTTTTCGTTTCTTGCGATGATGTCGTTCTGCAGGTCGACACCCATTTCTACGAAGTAGGCGGAGTAGCCTGCTATTCTTACAACCAAATCACGGTAGTTTTCGGGAGTTTTCTGCGCGGCGCGGAGGGTTTCTGTATCAACTACATTGTACTGAACCTCGAGACCGCCTTCCTCGAAGTAAGTCTTGGTCATGTCGCGGAGCTTTTCGATGCCGTCGTCGGTTGCCAGCACACTGGGGTGCATGCGCATATTCAGCGCAATACCGCCCATGTAGTGGTGATGGTCGAATACGCCGGTGGACTCGAATACTGCGGTAGGACCGGTTACGTCGCGGCCCTGCGCGGGGCTCATTGCGTCGGCAAGAGGCTCGCCGGCCTTGCGTCCGTCAGGAGTGGCCCATGTGATATAGCCCTGTGCAACGTGGTCGGAAGCGCCGTAGAGACCTGCCTTGTACTTCTTGGAACGGGTGGAATACATCTGATTGCATATCTCGTAATAGAGGTCGGCGCACCACGTCAGTTCCATATCGGCATAGGGATCGCCGTTGCCGTAGTGGGGTACTTCGTTGAGAATGCGCTGGCGCAGCTCTTCGTAGCCTTCCCAGTTTGCCATGACAGCGTCATAAAGCTCGCGGGTGGTGCAAAGCTTCTTATCGAAGCACATATACTTGATGGTGGTGAGAGAGTCGGCGAGGGTGGCAAGACCGGTAGCGGTACCGCCGTAGGAGTTGTACTTTGCGCCGCCCTGAACAAGATCGCGTCCGGACTCCATGCAGCCGGTTACGGTGATGGAAAGTGCGGTCTGGGGAGCGTAGTAGGAGGAAAGATACTCAGCGTAGTTATTGGTGGAGATGAACATCTTCATAACGTGGGTGCCCATCTTCTTTACTGCGTCGCGAACCTCCTCGATGCAGGTCATGTCATAGAGGAAACCGGTATGTACGCTGGACTGCTCGCCGTTGAAGGGGTTCTTGCCGTCATTGATAGCCATGTCAAAGATGGAGCCCCACCATACGGAAGCGTGGGGAGGATGCTCGCCGTTGGGTGCGGGATAGTCGCAGCCGCAGCCGACGATTTCCTGACAGCCGATGATACCGTAGTTTCTTGCGTCCTCGAGCTCGAAGTCAAGCTCCTTCATGAGGGAGGGGATAATGACCTCGTCATTCTGATAGAGGGGGAGACCGCCAACCATGCGGGAGGTCTGCAGAGCGAGCCCCCAAAGCTTGTCGGAGGTGTTCTTGTTTATACGCAGGGAAATGGTGGGATCGTGGAGCTGCAGGCGGCCAACGGTCTCAAGAACCATGTAGGTTACGGGGTTCTCGGCGTTTTCGCCGGTCTTGGGGTCAACACCGCCTATAGTGGTGTGCTGATAGGTGTTGCCGATACCGGTGGTGCTTACCAGCTTGGCAGGACCGCCGGAATAGAAGCAGTTTGCCTTGAGGAAAAATGCGTCAACGATTTCCTGAGCCTCATCCATGGTGATGGTGCCTGCGGCGAGATCCTTTTCCAGCAGAGGCCAGGTGTACTGGTCGAAGCGACCCAGTGCGGGGGAGGGGATAACGCTGTCCATGTGCAGCAGGAGCTGATACATCATGACCGCCTGGCAAGCCTCCCAGAAGGTGCGGGCAGGATTTTCGGAGATCCACTCAAGACCGTCAGCCATCTTTTCCAGCTCGGCCTTGCGTTTGGCGTCGGTGCACTGGGCTGCTTGACGGGCACATTCTGCGGAGAAACGCAGGCAGAGGGTCTTGGCAGCGTCAAGATAGTTGATAGCTGCGGTGTAGAACAGCCACTTGTTTACGTTATCGCCCATGAGGTCGCCGTAATGGGATTCAAGCCAAATTTCGGCCTGAGCACGGATAGCCTTGTAACCCTTGAAGATGACCTTGTCATAGCCTGCGATGAGGTGACCCTCGGGCAGGCTGATAAGACCCATGCCGCCGTCGACATAGCTGGAAACATTAAGGCGCTTGAGCTCCTCGTGGTGAGCGGGCTGCCATGCATCTGCGACGCGGCCGATCTTGCGCTTCGACCAGAAGTCCATATTTGCCTTGACTGCCTCGTAGTCCTCAACGGTCATACGCTGCTTCAAGTCGTCACTGGCGGGGCTGTAGTAAACGCCGTCGCGCAGTTCCCATTCGCCGCTGTCGATAGCACCGATAACCCAGTCGCTGATGTTGCCCCATTCGGGGTACTGGGGAGAGGTGAAGAAATTGGGGCCCTTTGCACCTACGATTATTTCATCGTCAAATACCTTGGTACTCATGTTTTCGATTAGGTACTTGCAGGCCAAAGAACGCTGGATCATGGGCATTACATCATCGTATTTCTTATATGCTTCGGTGATGAGGGTCATACGCTCGGAATCGAGATCGATAACGCGGTCGCGTACCTTTTCCTTCATGCGGAGGATACGCTCGGTTGCGGGTCTGAATTCGTACATTGACAAATAACCTCCTTGTTTTTGAAGCAGTCTGCCCCAGAAAACAGGGGTTGGACTGCATTGTGATCAATCATGGTTTTATTATACAGAACAGGGCTTCGTTTGTCCACGCAAAAAGTTCGAAACAGAGGCAAAACGAATGTAAATTATTTTCAAATTATGTTGTCAAGAGGAATAATTTAATATATAATATAGTTTGATATATTGCCGATATTGCGATTTACATAATACCGATCGGGGGTGAGAGCTATGGGCGGTATATTTGATACAATATGGAATAATTATCTGCGCAATCTGCGTATCACGGATATATTGGACATGGCCATCATTGCTTTCTTGATATACAAGGGCATTAAGTTCATTACCAAGAGTGCAACAATGCGCGTTATGCGCGGTATCATTATCCTTTTCGTGGTAATGGGTCTTGCCACCGTGTTGGATCTGTACGTAATTAAATTCCTGCTGGGAAAAACTATGGAATTCGGCGTACTGGTGCTGGTGGTTCTGTTCCAGCCTGAGCTTAGAAAGCTTCTCGAGCGAGTGGGCAGCAGCGCCTTTATGAATATTTTCGGAAAAGCGGAGGTTTCCCGGGAAATGGAGCTTGCCATAAACGAGACCATTTCCGCCTGCGAGGATATGTCCCGCTCCCGCACCGGCGCTCTCATTATCTTCGAGCGCGAGATAAAGCTGGACGATACCCTTAAGACCGGCACCACCGTAAATGCAGACCTTAACGCGGAACTGCTGAAGAATATATTCTTCCCCAATACTCCGCTCCATGACGGCGCAGTTATCATAAGGGACGGAAGAATCGCTGCCGCCGGCTGCATTCTCCCCAATTCCTCCAACCCCAATATCAGCAAGGAACTTGGCACCCGCCACAGAGCCGGTATCGGTATGAGCGAGGTATCTGACGCGGTTGTTATTGTGGTCTCCGAGGAAACCGGCTCTATTTCCGTAGCCGTGGACGGTATGTTCAAGCGCCATCTGGCTCATGATACCTTTGAGAAGATACTAAGAAACGAGCTTATGCCGGAGGACGAAGATACCGTCGGCAGCAGAAGCAGCAGACTCAAAATAGCTCAGAAGATCAAGGGGAAGAAAAATGGCAAGGAAAACAATAAATAAACTTACATCGAACAGATGGTTTCTTATCACCATATCCTGCCTTATATCCATCTTTCTTTGGGTCTACGTAAATAACGTTGAAAACGTGGATATTGAAAGCACCATAACCGGTATCCCCGTAACCTATCTCGGAGAAGAGGATATACTTGCCGACCGCAAGCTTATCGTTACAGACAAGGCCGACCAGACCGTTACACTGCGTCTGTACGGCAAGCGCAGCGATATAAATAAGATAAAGAAGAGTGACATTCAGGTAACCGTTGACCTCACAGATGTAAAAAACACAGGTGAGATAGAACGCGTTTACGATGTTGCCCTTACCAACGGTGTTGATATCAACGATATTTTCGTTGATAAAAACCCCACGTACGTAACCATAAATATAGACCGCATGAGCACCATCAAGGTGGATATCCGCGGCGAGATCAACGTAACCGTTGCCGAAGGATATATGGCGGAGCCTGCGGAATATGACCGCGAGTATCTTGAGATAAGCGGCCCCGAGGAGCTTATTTCCCGCGTGGAATATGCGCTGGTCAAGATCAATCGCGAAAACCTTAATAAGACCGTTACCAACCGCGTTGATTATAAGCTTATGGACGCAGATGGCAACGAGGTGGTTTCTGACGAAATCGAAGTTGACGTGGAGCAGGTAGAGGTAACAATACCTGTTGTAATGTACAAGGAAGTTGTCCTCGATGTGGATATTATCCCCGGCGGCGGCGCCAAGAGCACTGACGCTGTGGTTGAGATAACTCCCCGAACTATTGCTCTTTCCGGCGACGCGGGAATACTTTCCGCACTCAACAAGATATCCATCGGCAGCATCGACCTTTCCGATTTTGCCGTTTCCACCACCCAGACATTTACCGTACCGGTATCCAACGAACTCAATAACCTCTCCGGTATTACCGAGGCAGAGGTCAAGGTATCCGTAAAGAACCTTGCAACCAAGCGCCTTCTGGTATCCAATATTGAGTTCGATAATGTTTCCGAGGGTTACACCGCAACCTCCGTTACCCAGTATCTCGAGGTAATGATCCGCGGTCCTCAGGAGATAATCGACCTTGTAAATGCCTATAATGTACGTATAGTTGCCGACCTTGCCGACCTCGGTTCCGCAGTCGGTCGCTATGCGGTTGAAGCAAAAATTATCGTTGACGGCTACAGCGACGCCGGCGGCGTAGGTGACTACGCGGTTGTCGTTTCCCTCGAGGAGGGCGAGCCGGAGGAACTTAACGAAGAATAGGAGTGCAGACCGTGACACAAAGTGCCATTGTTAAGAGAATACTCGGTAACGGCTACGCGGA
>JAFXFT010000272.1 GCA_017513385.1 Oscillospiraceae bacterium
ATATGCGCCATTATCGGCAGCAACGGCAGCGGCAAATCCACGCTGGCGCGGGTGCTTTCGGGAGTTATCACCGCCGACGGCGGCACTTATCCCCTCTCTAAAACCATAAAGGTAGGCTATATGCCTCAAAAAAGCTTCGCTTTCCGCATGAGCACGCAGGCAAATCTGCGGCTTTCGGGCAGCGACGAAGCCAAGGCCAAGGACCTTATGGAGCGGCTGCAGATTTCCCACCTTGCAAAGCAGCGGGCAAAAAAGCTTTCCGGCGGCGAAACCGCCCGCATGGCGCTCGCCCGTCTTTTGATGCAGCCCTACGACCTGCTTATTCTCGACGAGCCCACGGCATCTATGGATATGGAGTCAACCGCACTAACCGAAGAAGTGGTAAGGGATTACTGCCGCACCACAGGCTGCACCGTCCTCTGGGTCACCCACAGCCTGCAGCAGGCGCGCAGGTCGCCGACTATGCCCTGTTCCTGCACCGCGGCTCACTTTGTGAAGCAGGCTCTGCCGACGAGGTGCTTTTCTCTCCCAAGGAAGCAGAAACGCAAAAATTCCACGAATTTTACGGACTATAAAAAACTTCCCGAAACCTACAGTTTCGGGAAGTTTTTCGTTTACTCATCAAAAGCATCAAGAAGTCTTTGTATGTGCGGATTCGTATTTAGTCTGTCCCATACGCACACCAGCTCTACCGGCAGCTTTTTCTCCAGTTCGAGGAACGAAAACAGTGGATTATCGCGCTTTATATGGTTTTCCACCAGCAAGCCGATACCTTTATTTGACACGATCCATTGAAGCTGTTCCTCTGTACTATCAGCCTCAAGTATCATCGGCATAAATCCCGCCTCGGCACACACCTCGCGTATCATTGCGCTGAGTGTAGGTGACACCTCAGGCTTTACACTTATGAACACCTCTTCTTTACAATCGTACAGAGATATTTTTCTGCGACCCGCCAATTTGTGGGTAATGGATACCACTATGCACCGGTACAAACTCTCTATCTTTTTTGCAACCAGACGCGGATTCCCGCGCACCGCCGAGCTTATCATAATCGCAACATCCATTGCGTGTTCTTCAAGCTTATCTATTATCTCGCCGGAATGAAAGTGATCAAACAGCACTTCCATTCTCGGATAACGGTCAACCATGAGTTTAAGAGCCTTAGCCACTTTTTCGGAAGGCAGTTCACTTTTCACAAAGCCCACACGCAGCGCCTGATCGGTTTGGGAATTTGCCCTACGCGCACTATCCAGCAGTTTTTCAAACCCCGGACCGGTGCAGCGCAGCCATTCGTACAGCATTTTTCCTCCCGGGGTAAGGGCAAGGACATTATTATGCCGCACGAAAAGCAGAAGTTCAAGTTCGTCCTCCAGCCCCGATATATTCCGGCTCAATGCCGGCTGCGTTATAAAAAGTCTTTCGGCAGCTTTGGAAAAATTCTGCAGTTCGGCAGCAGCCATAAAGCACTGTATTTGCGTAGAGTTCAATTTTCCTCGCCTCCTCCCGTCTATTATATCGTCCGCCTCCGATAAAATCTACCCTTTCTTCCCTGCATTTTTGTTAGGGAGTCCATGCGTTTTCGGCAGTTAACATTTACTATGTCTTGCTTTATGCTTTAATTGCCGGCACGCAAAGCCGAGCATAATTTCAGGAGGATTATAAAATGACTGAACTCGGAAAAACCACAATTTCTCAGGAACCCGCAATAGACGTAGCAGAGCTTAAAAGCTCCGCCAAAAAGACCGCGAAAAAGGTAATATCTAAAATTCTCTTCTACCTTCCCGCTGCCATAATATTCGGACTTATCGCGCTGTACTATATTCAGCTTTCCCACATGGCATGAGAGCAGTGATACATTCCGAACGCGCCCGACGCATTTCTTCAATAACCGGCTGCTTGATCGTCCAACTTTGCGTCGGCATCATTTATCTTTGGAGTATATTCAAGACTCCGATCGCCAACAGCTTCGGCTGTTCAGCCGCTGACCTGAACATGGTGTCCTCATATATGCTCACCGCTTTTGTCGTTGGCTGTTTCCTCGGCGGTATACTCAACGATCGTCACGGACCTCGTTCCACCTGTCTTTTTGGCATACAACTTTTCTCCGCAGGCATGGTACTCACTGCTGCACTCTCCCCGTCTACCATAAAGCTCATCAGCTTCACCTATGCCTGTCTTGGCGGTTTGGGCTCCGGACTGAGCTATTCCGCCTGCGTAAGCTGCGTGCAGAAATGGCTGCCGGACCGGCGAGGTCTTGCCACAGGACTGGCAGTATCCGCTTTTGGACTTTCCACTGTGATATTCGCACCTGTATCGCAGGCTATTATGGGGGCTTTCACAGATGCCGCCACCTACATTGTAAATTTCCGCGGAGTATTCGCTACTCTTGCTCTCATTTTTCTCGCTCTCGGTCTTATCGCATGCCAACTCATACATCTGCCGGTACATCATCAGGCAACGGTACACACTTCCACAAGCGGCACAGACCTCTCCATTTCTCAGGCTGTACGTACCCGCCAGTATTGGTGCATATTCTTTACGGTATTTTTCATCAATGGAACATGGAATCTCACCGTACCAATTCTCTATGATTTGGGCATAGACCGCGGGCTTTCCGCCGCGTTGGCAACCTTTGCGGTTTCCTTCACCGGCATACCCAACGCTTTTGGTCGGCTGCTAATGGCAACCTTATCGGACAAAATTGGTCGCCGCACATGCACCTGCCTGCTTGCCGCAATAACCGCCGCGGCAGCACTGATGATGATATTCGCCCGAGGCTGGCTGTTCATAGCGGTTGTGGCAGTAATCGCCTTCGCCTATGGCGGGCCATCGTCCGTCAACGCGGCTATGACCACCGACTACTTCGGAAGCCGCCATTCCGGCACTAACTACGGTGTTATGATGCTGGCATTGGGTCTGTCATCACTCTTTTTCAATGCGCTTTCTTCCACTTTGCTCAAGGGCAGTGTGACACTTTCATTCCTTATCGCCGCTGTTTCAGCACTTGTGCCAATCTTCCTTATGAAACTTATAGGGAAAACCCCCGCCTCTGCGTCGGACTTACGCTATTCCAAACTCAATTCTTCCCTGAGCAATATTGTGTCACACTAATCAAAACAGGCATGGAGTCGAGCTCCATGCCTGTTTTTTATCACCATATACGGTATCTGCCGCTGAGAGCAAGGAATGCGAAAATATAAAGGCAGTTATCGTAATATCTTCTGCCACCCTCGCGCAGGGGCTGATCCCAGAACCACTTTACCCAGCGGGCAGCGGTCTCCCAATCAGGGTCGCCCTCCTTATAGGGCACGGTCAGTGCGCCCTCTGCCGTGGCAGCAAGAACGCCGGTGGGGTGCATTACGGTCATCATATCAAGGGGCTTGCCGTCGATGGCGTAGGCGCAGCGGGCAGCCTCAAGGTTAGTTTTAAAGAAGCGCATCATACGCAGAGGCACACCCTCATGGCCGGCTTCTACTCCGAACCACTCATAGTCAAGACCAATATTGGCAGCGGTGCGGTATGCATCGCTGTAGAAAAAGCTCTCGTCAGTGAACTTCCACCAGGGAATGCCGCTCATGGGCGTAGCGTCGAAGTTGGCGCTGTCGGGGTTAAGACCCGTTACGGGGTGGCAGGCCTTGGAAAGGAACTCGCGGCTGGCTTTTGCAGCCTCTTTCCAGAATTCTCTGTCCTCCTCGTATGCCCAAAGGGCGAAAAGCTCATAGAAATGTGGCAGATGATAGGAGGGGTCAGTGTGTCCTGCACCGGGAACGAAGAGAATGAGATGATTATTCCTGTTCCACATGGGTGCGCCGGGACGTCCGTTTTCGCCCTTATGGAGGGCGGCGCGGAGTATCTCACGAGCCTGCTGAGAATAATTGTATATCCCCTCGCCATCGCCCCAGCGGTGGGAGGCAAAGAACAGCGCCATTGCGAAATATTCCTCGCCGTCGGGAGCGGGACCCATGGCATTCTTCTCGCCTGTTACCTGGCAGGACCATGCGAAATAGCCCTCGTCTTCCCCCTCGTCCATATACATATACTTCTTCGACCAGCGCCATATGCGGTCGAATTCCTCTTTCATATCCAGCTGGACACACATCATCATGCCGTAGGACATACCCTCGGTTCTTGCATCATGGTTGCCGGTATCCTCGAGATAGCCCATATCGGGCTCGGCGGGATAGTACACGCGCTTATCATCGTCGCCGTAGAAGAACGTGTCCACTATCTCCTTGAGTCTGCGGTCTATTTCTTCTTCTGTTATGCCTATTTCGGCAAAGAAATTTCTGTATACGCCTGTTTCAAATGCTTTCACGTGCATACCTCCCAAAATTATCTTATATACTATTATATCTTACAAAAGCCGCTTGTCCATAGATGTTTAATATAGTTTTTATCAATATTCTTTCCGGATATAAAAACAGCAGATAGCTCAAGGCTATCTGCTGTTTGCTTTATACTTCGCTTTTCTCACGTTCTTCAATATCCTTGAGGATATCGGCGTAGAACTCCTCGCTTATTTTGTACTTCTTAAGATATACGATATATCCCACAACTATCATAATAAGAGGAATCACGAACATAGCGCCTTTTACGATGAGCTTACCACCTGCGTCGATTGCGTCTACGGTACCGCCGTCTATCTTGATACCCGAGAAGATAAGGGTAAGGCTGACGATACCGGTAGCGATTGCGCCGCCTATCTTATTGATAAGAGGCTGGACAGAGAATGTGATTGCCTCGTTTTTCTTACCCAGCTTCCAGTAGCCGTATTCAACGGTATCGGCGAGGAACATGAGCATAAGCGTCTGAATGAAGGCCTGTCCCACGAATACCAGTACCGCGCCAAAGGCGATAAGAATTATGGAGATTTCCGCAATGAAGAACACCGCATAGCCCGCCAGCACAAGTATTGTCGCCATGGTGTACATTTTTCTGCGGCTCATGCGCTTTGCAACAAAGGGATATACGGAGAGTGTACCCAGCTGAGCCACGCCAACAACTGCAACCAGCACCACATACATGCTCTCATTACCGAACAGGTACTTCATGTAATATATGGCGAAGTTGACGGTAGTGCAGTAGCCAACCATGAACAGGGCCATTGCAAGGGTCGTCCACATAAGCTGATCATTTTTCAGCAGTGCGCGGAACATCTGTCTGATAGTGGTGCTCTCCTGCTGTTCGGGAGCAACTCTCTTTTCCTTGATGCCAATGAGCGGGAACAACAAGCCGAGAAGATACAGGCCCGACACAACTATGGCACACCATTTCCACACCTCGGGAGTATTCCCGAGAGCACTGGTCACGGGCTGCCATGCTACCATGACGATATACATGCCGATATTGGCGCAGATACGGGCAAAGGCGCCGGTCTTTTCTCTCTGCTTCTGGTCGGTGGAAAGCACAGGCAGCAGAGTCCAGTAGCCTATATCGTTGATGCCGTAGCTTATATCCCACAGCAGGTAGGCAAGGCCGAAAATCACAACGAACATCCAGCCGTTTCCTATTCCCGAGAACAGCAGCACGGCGAACACGGCGCTGAATATGCCGCCAACCAGTATGGCAGGCTTGAACTTACCCCAGGGGGAGCGGATATTATCGATAACAAGACCTGTAATCGGGTCATTGACCGCGTCGAAAATACGCATAACGGACAAAATCATGCTGGCTGCGGCAAAAACCCACACAGGCAGGCTGAGAACGTCCGAAAGGAAATACAGCAGGGTATTGGCTTCAAAGGCATAGAACATATCTCTGCCGACGGTACCAAGACCAAAGCTGATATGATTGCGCCGCTCAAGTGATTTCACTGCACTCTTCCTCCTCTATAACATACAGTTCCGAACCGAAGTCGGTCAGCGTGCGCTGATTTGCATCGTAGCCAGTTCCGCGGAACAGGGGCAGCAGGCGCACACCCGCCATCAGCGCACCGCCCCCGGCGCTAAGCTGCTGAGCACCGTCGGGCAGTGTGATACGTCGATCAACGGCCCGCAGGATAAGTCCGTTGGGATTAAGGTCAACAGGTGCCACATGCTTTACAAGGCTGCCGAACTGACCTACACGCAGCTTCTGCTCATAGCTTTGGAAGCTGTAGATTTTATCTTTATCAAGCCCCTTCAAGCGCAGGGTTTCATAAGGCGGCGCGGCGGGTACAAATACACGGAACACTGCCGCAAGAGCGGTTTTACCGTCGCAGACCTGCCAGCCGTTTTTAAGGCGGCTGAACTTACCGAACTGGAACACGGAGCGGTAGCGCTTATAGAATGCGACCTGTTCCGCTATCTGCTCCTTCTCCAACTTCAGCAGATGCTTCAAATCCAGCTCATAGCCGAGGCAGCCAAAGAAGGATACGTTGCCGCGGGTGCTCAGCGGAGTCTGGCGCAAGGTCTGCGCGTGGGGCGCGGCACTTACATGAGCGCCGAAGGTGGACTGGGGATAAAGGTAGGACAGGTTGCCCTGTATGGTCTGCCGCTCAATGGGGTCGGTATTATCCGAGCACCACACCTGCGGTCCAAAGCAGAGCACACCCAAATCGAAGCGGTTGCCGCCGGAGGAACAGTTCTCCAGCAGAATATGAGGGCGGGGCTCAAAAATGCGCCGCAGCACATCATAAAGACCGAGGATATGTTCATGAGCTTTCGTACCCAGCGCTATGCTATGGCGGTTCATATCCCACTTGACGTAGCTGATGGGGGCAGAGTCCAGCGTGCGGCTCACGTTTTCAACTATGTAATCGCGAACCTGCGGTAAAGTAAGGTCAAGCAGCAGCTGATTGCGTCCCTCCACAGGCTTGAAGCTGTCGGTCAGCGCCTAGTCCGGGTGGCTGCGGTAAAGGTCGGAGTCCATGTTCACCGATTCCGGCTCGAACCACAGACCGAATTCCATACCCATTTCGCGAATCTTATCGCCAAGTCCCTTGAGTCCGTAGGGCAGCTTCTTCATATTTACGTTATAATCACCCAAGCCTGCATGGTCATCATTGCGCTTGCCGAACCAACCGTCATCAAGAACGAACAGCTCACAGCCCAGTTCCTTTGCGTCCTTGGCAAGGGCAATAAGGCGGTTGTGGTTGAAATCAAACATGCAGCCTTCCCAGTCATTGAACAGAACAGGGCGCTCACGTCCCTGCCAGTATTCGGGCACGATGCAGGTATTTACAAAGCGGTGCATTTTTTCCGACATTCCGCCAAAGCCTTTATCGGAAAACGCCATTACCGCCTCGGGCGTTTCAAATTCCTCGCCGCTCTGCAAAGCCTTCACAAAGCCTGCGGGCGCAATACCCTGCATAACGCGGGTGAAGCCCTGCAGTGAGCGCTGGGCTGCAGCGTAGTGATTGCCGGAATAGACGAGGTTCATGCCGTATACTATGCCGCTCTCCTCCGTGGCTTCGGGTTCGCTGAGCATAAAGCCAGGGTTATGACGATTGGAGGAAAATCCGGTAAGGCTCTCATTTACCACCTTGCTGTCCAAAACAGGAACAGTATGCTTGCGCATCTCCGCTATCCAGCCGCCGTCAAATGTGGTCATATTATAGTCGCCGTATATATCCATCATGCTGCTCATGAATTTTGTAACGGTAACAGGCGCACTGCCGGTATTCTTCAATACGGCACGGCGGGTCAGCACGCCGCCGAACACGCTGAAATACAGCGTAAGCTCCAAGCCCGCTTGCGCCATGGTAACGCGCAGCGTTTCGCACTTACCCCTCGCCTGAGGAAGCACAGACTTCATGGGCACTGTGGAGTTTATTATTTCGTAATCAACATAACGGAAATCCGTGGACATTCCGCCAAGCTCCAGCGGGCTTTCGCGATAATCGCCGCGTCCCGCTCCGCTCCATGCCAGCGGCATAACGTCGGCACTGCTTGCAGGGTCGCCAGCTTCAAGCAGAACAGCACCTCCCCAGCCGAGGCCTGGGCGGAACGTAAGCGCATCGGCATCATCTGTTTTTACAGGTTCACCGAAGTGCAGCATTTCAAGGAGTCCGTAGTCATTTACGCGAAGCAGGCAGGAAAATCCTTCGCCATGGATACCAAATACATTATTTTTATATTCTATCATCGTTTTTCACCACCATATTTACATTCTATAGTTGCAATCGTTTGCTGTCAACGATATTTACAGGTGACGGAACGCACAAGCCATGATATACTGGTAAAAAACTCACTGCAGAGGAGAATCGTAATGGAAAGAAACCGTTGGTACAAGGACATGGTGTTCTATCAGATATGGCCGCGCAGCTTCAAGGATGGCAACGGTGACGGCATGGGCGACCTTTGGGGCGTATTGGAGAAGCTGGACTACATCAAGAGCCTCGGCTGCGACGGAATATGGTTCTCCCCCATCTATCCCTCCCCCGGCGCCGACTGCGGTTATGACATTTCCGACTATATGGACATCGCTCCCGAGTTTGGCGGCATGGAGGCATTTCGCAAGGTGCTGGACGGCGTGCATGAACGCGGCATGAAGCTCATTATGGACTTGGTTGTCAACCACACCAGTGATGAGCATGATTGGTTCCAAAAGAGCCGCCGCAGAATTGAGCCCTACACCGATTATTATATTTGGCGGCCTGCCAAGCCCAACGGCAAACTGCCCAACAACTGGGATTCCAACTTCGAAGGCAAGGCCTGGACATGGGACGAGGAGCGCGGTGAATATTATCTGCATCTCTTCGCCATAAAGCAGCCCGACCTGAATATGGATAACCCCCTCGTCCGCGAGGAGGTAAAGAAGATTCTTCGTTTCTGGCTGGACATGGGTGTTGACGGATTCCGCGAGGACGTTATCACCTACATCTCCAAAAAAGAGGGACTTCCCGATGACCACCTTTTCCCCGTTTACAAGGGTATGCCCAACTACAACCACGGCCCTCACATTCACGAATACCTCGCCGAGTTCAAGCGGGACGTATTCGACCATTACGATTGCTTCACGCTGGCTGAAGCTCCGCTGGTATGGCCCAAGCGCGCTCTTAAGTACATAGACGAGGAAAAGGGGCAGCTGGACATGATGATCCAGTTCCAGTGCCAGTGCGCCGACTGCCTGTTCACGGACTACATTCCCATGAAATTCTCCCTGCGCCGAATGAAAAAGGCCTTTTCCGACTGGCAGATAAAGCTTCGCGGCAGGGCATGGAACATGCTCTATCTTGAGAACCACGACCACCCCCGCATAATTTCCCGCTACGGCAGCGAAAAGTTCCGCAATGAAAGCGGCAAGACCCTTGCCGTAAGCTATCTTTTCCAGCAGGGTACGCCATTCCTCTATCAGGGACAGGAGATCGGTATGCTCAACTGGCAACCCGAAAGCGCCGACATGTACGAGGACGTACAGACCCGCTACAACTATGCCCACAGCAATCTGAAAAAATCGCCCGAGGAGCGGCTGCATAAAATGTGGCGTTCTTCCCGTGACTCCGCCCGCACCCCCGTTCAATGGGATTCCAGTGCCAACGCGGGTTTCACCACAGGTGAGCCATGGTTCTACGTTAACCCCAACTATAAGGAAATAAATGTGGCCGCGCAGGAAAATGACCCCGATTCCCTGCTGAATTTCTACCGCAATGCAATCAAGCTGAGAAAATCCCTGCCTGTGGTTCGTCACGGCGACTATAAGCTGTATTATCCCCTCAGCTCCACTCACTACGTTTACAGCCGTGAAACTGCCGACGAAAAGCTGCTTGTGGTCTGTTCTTTCTCCGACAAGGTCACTTCTCTCAAAATCCCTGCAGGCTTCAATCTTTCCACCGCCGAGCTTATTCTCACAAACTACGATAATCCCACCGAAAAGCTGCAGCCCTATGAATCCCGCGTCTATCTTTGGAAACGCTGAGGAAATGCCATGAATATTGACTCTATTATCAAGGAGCTGACGCTCCATAAAAAAGCGGCACTGCTGCAGGGTTGGACTCAGTGGACAACCATGCCAATCCCCCGCCTCGGTATACCTGAACTGTTCATGGCCGACGGTCCTCATGGAGTCTGCAAGCAGACGGTTACCGACAAGATACTTTGGTCGCGTGACACCGTTCCCTCCACCTGTTTCCCTACCGCCGCCACCATGGCAAATTCATGGGACGTTCAGCTGGGCGAGGAAATGGGCAGGGCTTTGGGTGAGGAGGCAGCTGCTGCCGATGTTCATGTACTTCTCGGCCCGGGTCTAAACATTAAGCGTTCTCCACTCTGCGGGCGCAATTTTGAATATTTTTCCGAAGACCCCTACCTTGCGGGCAAGATGGCTGCCGCATATATCCGAGGCATTCAGCAAAGCGGCACTGCGTCCTGCCCCAAGCATTTCGCCGTAAATTCACAGGAGCTTCGCCGCATGGCAATGGACGCGATTGTGGACGAGCGCACGCTCCGCGAGATTTATCTCACCGCCTTTGAGATTGCCGTAAAAGAAGGCAAGCCCAAGGCTATCATGTCCGCCTACAACATGGTCAACGGCACCTACGCCAATGAAAATCATCATCTGCTCACGGAAATTCTCCGCGAAGAATGGGGATTTGACGGAATCGTAGTCACCGATTGGGGCGCAGATAACGACCACGCCGCAGGTGTGGCAGCAGGTTCCAACGTAGTTATGCCCACTCTGGGTCCCGACGGTGCGATTGGTCTTATAGAAGCATTAAAGGAATGGCGCATCAGTGAAGCC
>JAFXFT010000273.1 GCA_017513385.1 Oscillospiraceae bacterium
CATACCGGTACCCAGTGCCATTGCAAGCAGAGCCGTGATCTGAGGCTGCATATCCGTGGGGAAACCGGGATAAGGCATAGTCTTGACGTTGGTGCTTCTGAGAGGCGCTGTACGTCGAACAAGAACCGCGTCGCCGCGTTCCTCAATCTCGGCACCCATTTCCTCAAGCTTTGCGGTAATGCACTCAAGGTGCTTGGGAATAACATTCTTAACGAGAACCTCTCCGCCTGTACCGGCGACAGCCGCCAGGTAGGTCCCGGCTTCTATCTGGTCGGGAATGATGGAATAAAATCCGCCGTTCATTCTCTCCACGCCGTTTATCTTGATAACGCTGGTACCTGCGCCCTTAATATCTGCACCCATGGAGTTCAGGAAGTTTGCAAGGTCAACGATATGAGGTTCTTTAGCAGCGTTTTCTATAACGGTTTTGCCCTTGGCCTTTACGGCAGCAAGCATAATATTCATGGTTGCGCCAACAGACACAACGTCGAGATAAATATTGGCACCCTTAAGATAGCCTTCGGCAGTATCGGCAATTATCATACCGTCCATAACGTCCACATTAGCACCCATGGCCTTGAATCCCTTGATGTGCTGGTCAATGGGACGCACGCCAAAATCACAGCCGCCGGGCATTGCGCCGCGGGCGTAACCAAAGCGACCAAGCATTGCGCCGATGAGGTAATAGGATGCTCTGATGGAGCGCATCATTTCGCCGGGGCCTTCCCCGCTGCTTATGCCGCGGCAATCAATATCCATAGTGTGCTTGTTAACAGTACGGATATCGGCACCCATTGTTTTAAGGATATTCAAAAAGAGCGTTACGTCGCTAATCTGGGGTATATTTTCAATTCTGCAAACGCCGTCAACCAGCAGGGCTGCCGGTATAATGGCAACGGCCGCGTTCTTTGCGCCGCTGATTTCAATTTCGCCATACAGCGGTTTTCCGCCGCGAATGATATACTCAGTCATTTTTCCACTTCCTTACGCATCATTCGGCATTATCGTATATAATACACAAGCTATTCAGCTTATTAGTTATCATAGCAAAAGGGCATGAAACCCCATTTCATATCAGTTTATTATACCCAATATTTCCGTATTTGTAAATACCAGACCGCAAAATATTGAATACTTCCTTCAAATTATTTCAAAATCAATTCATTATTTTACCGCTGCTTACGTTTACCTGATATGCTCCCGCATCAGTAACAATATGCCACACCGGCTCCAGCGCAGTTCCCGATGCAGAAGAGTTCATATTATAGCAAAGCTCTATACTTTCAAGACGATTACAAACGTGACCTCCTGACTTTATCTCATCGAGAAAGCGCACCAGTATCGTGTTTATGTCCAAAGCACTGCCCGCACTTCCCTGCTGCGGAGTTCCGTTTAAACGCCGTCCCGAAAGCACCGCACTGCCTCCGGCGTAAATGGTAAGGTGCACACTGCAATTAAGAACCGGGCTCTCATTCCACGAGCAAAGATAGGTGATACTTCTGGAATCGCCGTGCTCCTCCATTTCTGCGCCCTCGCTGATAAACGATATATTCATATCTTCAAGCAATCGCGCCGCGGTTCTGCCGGCTCCCGCTCCATCATCTACAAAGTTGAGTTTTATTTCAAACTCTCCGTTATTTCTGAAAAGAGCGCTGCCGTTCTCATTTTCATACGAAAAAATATTACCGCCCTGATCCTCTGCAGTAGCAGAGCCAATAAGCTTTTCTACAATCTTGGCCTCGGCATCCAAATCTCTTCCTATAGTATACCACGCAGCATCAAAAGAATCCGGCACGATCTCCGCTTCGAGTTTTATTCCACTGTCATCAAAAAGTTCCGCAACGGAAGCCTTTTCCTGGCTAAGCATATGCCGCACTTCGAATCGGTTAAGGCCGATAAGCGCCAGAAAGCAGACATTCAGCGCTGCGAGTATTATAATCGCGATATTTTTAAGACGACCTGCGTCCACTTTCTGTTACTCCCTTCTTTATTTATTCAACAGTCCATGCGGGCATAACCACGCTATTGCTATCATCATAGTATACAAGACTCAAGCTTCCGTTCTTCTCAAGACCGCCCGCTATTGCCGCCGCCTGTAATTCAGGCAGCAGATTGGCCTTCTCATCGGTGGCAGAATAGCTATGCATCCATATGCTCAGGGATACCATGCGTCCGTTCTCATAAACCACGGAAGCGCCGTCTCCGCGACGGGGAACGACTTCAGTTCCGTCAATAAAGTAATTGAAATTAACGGAAACGCGTCCATCTGCAAACTTTTCAATGCCGGAGAAATAGACATTCTCAATTCCGGAATAGTTGGAACGAATATCGGATATCAGCTGATATGCATTTTCTATCAGCTGTCCATCATCAACCTTTATTTCACCCTCAGTATCGGTATAATCGTAGTCCGTAACGCTGTAGTTTAGCTCACCGTCGGGCTGTATACGCATAATACCGTTTACACCGACGTACACCATTGTGCCGTTCTTTTCAGAATAGCTTGTGCCTCCGAGAAGGCTTATTCCAAGTAGCTCAGCAGTTCGCTCTACAACGTGCTCGTTTTCAACTATATTCTCCGCAGCC
>JAFXFT010000274.1 GCA_017513385.1 Oscillospiraceae bacterium
ATCCTCATCAAGGTAAAC
Source organism: Oscillospiraceae bacterium (assembly GCA_017513385.1). Taxonomy (GTDB): domain Bacteria; phylum Bacillota; class Clostridia; order Oscillospirales; family Oscillospiraceae; genus RGIG6375. Next base: position 19 of record JAFXFT010000274.1, read on the forward strand.
CAGATCGGCACCCTCACCGAAACTCTCGACGCTATCCAGATGGCAAACCGCGCCGGTTACACCGCCGTTGTTTCCCACCGCTCCGGCGAGACCGAGGACACCACCATTGCCGACATCTCCGTTGCTCTCAACGCAGGCCAGATCAAGACCGGCGCTCCCAGCCGTACTGACCGCGTCGCAAAGTACAATCAGCTGCTCCGCATCGAGGAAGAGCTCTTTGATGCCGCTCAGTACCCCGGCATGAAGGCATTCTTCAACCTGTAATACATATATAATATAAGCCGCCCTGTTTCAGGGCGGCTTGTGTTTTAGTAAAACACAAAAAAATTGCACAAAAGTGATATTTGCAACATGTTTTTCACAAAAACGTGGTAAAATAAAATCATAAACTAAGCTGAAAGGTGGCATCCCAATGAAACTTCAGAACAAATCTATCGTTATCACAGGTGCGTCTTCCGGCATGGGCAAGGCGATCGTGGAGCTTTTCGCCCGCGAGGGTGCAAACATTATCGCCGTTGCGCGCCGCCTTGAACGTCTTGAAGAGCTGGCAGCCTCTTTGAAGGACGCCCCCGGTAAGGTCATTCCATATCAGGGTGACGTTTCCAAGCAGGAAGTCATGGAGGGCGCTATCGACACCGCGGTAAAAGAATTCGGACGCCTTGACGTTCTTGTAAATAACGCAGGTGTTATGGACGACATGAGCCCCATCGGTGACTTTACCAACGAAAAGCTGGAGCAGGTATTCAGCGTCAATGTCTACGGTCCCATGTACTCCATGCGCAAAGCCGTTCAGGTATTCCTCGAGCAGGGTGACGGCGGAAACATCATCAATGTGGCGTCCCTCGGCGCAATGCGTACCGCCGCCGGTGCCATATACTGTGCCTCCAAGGCGGCTGTGGTATCCATGACCAAGAACACCGCCTTCATGTATATCCCCAACGGCATTCGCTGCAATGCTATCGCCCCCGGTGGTATCGCTACCGAGATCGCCACTTCCATGGGTATGCCCAACATGAACGGCTACGGGCGCGTGCAGAAGGTTCTTGCCACATCTCCCGAACCCGGCACAGCCGAAAACATCGCAGCAGCAGCCCTTTTCCTTGCCAGCGACGACTCCTCTTATGTCAACGGCGACGTTCTGCTGGTAGACGGCGGTTGGGCAGCAGGCTGATACTGCGCTCCTTTTCTTTTCATCCTTGTCCCCGGCAGGTCTTACCCTGCCGGGGCTGTTGCTTTATTCAGGAATAATTCCTCAAAAGCAAACTAAAACGATAATTCACACATTCGTAGGGAATGGGCCTGCCCATTCCGCTTGTCGGTTTACTTCCGGCTGCATCGTTACAAACGGAACAGGCAGGCCTGTTCCCTACAAGCTTTACTGAGGCGCACCGCAAAAACGATGCGCACCGATAATTCTCAATTTTCAATTATCAATTCTCAATTATTAATAAAAATACTGCAAAAAAAGCTTGACCGACCCAGCCGATTGTGATATAGTATCTCTACCTGTCATGGGAGAGGTCTGTCCAGCCATGCCCAAACCCCGTACAGGGAGGCAACAACCCCTACCTGCGGCCCCGTAAAAACGGAGGTCATCAAAGGGGAAATAACTAAGGAGGTGCCGATAAATGAGAGTAAGAGTTACCCTGAGATGCAATGAGTGCAAGCAGCGCAACTACAACACCATCAAGAACAAGAAGAACACACCCGACCGTCTCGAGATGAACAAGTACTGCCGTTTCTGCCGCAAGCACACCGTTCACACCGAAACCAAGTAAGAAGGGATAGAGGTTCTAATGGCTAAAGAGATCAATACTTCCAAGCCCGAAAAGGCAAAGAAGGACAAGGAAAACATCTTCTCCCGCGCCGCCAAGCGTACTGCTCGCTGGTTCCGCGAAATGAAGAGCGAGCTGAAGAAGGTCGTTTGGCCCACCGGTAAGCAGACCCTCAACAACGTTATCGTTGCTGTTGTCGTTATGGTTCTCACCGGCGTAGTCATCTGGGCTTTTGACCAGCTTGCATACCTTATCGTTCAGTCGCTCATCAGCATTGGCGGCTAACAATCACTAACGGGAAAGGAATGGTTTTGTAATGGCAGAAAGCGCCAAATGGTATGTCGTCCACACATACTCCGGTTACGAAAACACGGTCAAGGCTTCCATAGAGAAGGCCGTTGAAAACAGAAAAATGCACGACCTTATCCATGAGATAAACATTCCTGTCGAAACCGTTACCGAAATAGTGGATTCCAAGACTAAAGTCACGGAGCACAAGATTTTCCCCGGCTATGTTCTCGTAAAGATGATCCTCACCGACGATAGCTGGCACCTGGTAAGAAATGTCCGCGGTGTCACCGGTTTTGTCGGCTCTGAGAATAAGGCTATCCCCCTGAGTGAGGAAGAGATCCTTGCCCTCGGCGTGGAAAAGCGCGAGATCGTCGTTGGCGTAAAGGTCGGCGATACCGTAAAGGTTATCGATGGCCCGCTGGACGGCTTCCTGGGTACTGTCGACGAGGTCGATGCGGAAAAGAACCGCCTGCGCGTTGTTCTTTCCATGTTCGGCCGCGAAACTCCGGTCGACCTTGAGCTGGATCAGGTCGAAGTCACGGAAGCAATTTAACAAAACACCAAAGGTTCCGTAAAGAGTGGGAGGGAAGAGATTCCCGACAGAACCGCGGCGGGGCGTCCCGCCGTGCACCACAGATTATTAGGAGGTACACATAAAGTGGCACAGAAAGTAGTTGGATTCGTAAAACTGCAGATTCCCGGCGGTAAGGCAACTCCCGCCCCCCCCGTAGGTCCTGCCCTTGGTCAGCACGGCGTTAACATCGCTGCCTTCACCAAGGAGTTCAATGAGCGCACCAAGAATGACATGGGTATGACCATTCCCGTTGTCATCACCGTATACTCTGACCGTAGCTTCACATTCGTCACCAAGACCCCCCCTGCAGCTGTTCTTCTGAAGAAGGCTTGCGGCATCGAGAAGGGTTCCGGCGTTCCCCAGCGTGACAAGGTCGCAACCATTTCCAAGGAAGACCTGCAGAAGATCGCCGAGCAGAAGATGCCCGACCTCAACGCAGCAAGCGTTGAAGCAGCCATGAGCATGGTTGCCGGTACTGCCCGCAGCATGGGTATCGTGGTGGCTGACTGAGTTTAACTCGTCACCCTTTTAAGTGGGAGGATTATTCCGAAAAAACCACAAGGGGCGGCGCTGATTGTCAGCGGTGACCCCTACAATTAAGGAGGAAAAAAAGTTGTTCAGAGGTAAAAATTACAAAGAAAGCGCTAAGCTTGTTGATAGATCCATTCAGTATGATGCTATGGACGCCTTCGATCTGGTCGTAAAGGCTTCCAAGGCTAAGTTTGACGAAACCGTTGAGCTTCACGTAAAGCTCGGCGTTGACTCCCGCCACGCTGACCAGCAGGTCCGCGGCGCTATCGTTCTTCCCAACGGCACCGGTCGTTCCGTTAAGGTTCTGGCTTTCTGCAAGGAAGAGCGCATTCAGGAAGCTCTTGACGCAGGCGCAGATTACGCCGGCGGTCAGGAGATGGCTGAGAAGATCCAGAAGGAAAACTTCTTCGACTTCGACGTCGTTATCGCTACTCCCGATATGATGAGCGTTGTTGGTCGTCTCGGTAAGATCCTTGGTCCTAAGGGCCTCATGCCCACCCCCAAGGCAGGTACCGTTACCCCCAACCTGGCTCAGGGTATCAAGGAGATCAAGGCCGGTAAGATCGAGTACCGTCTTGACAAGACCAACATCATCCACTGCCCCATCGGCAAGGTTTCCTTCGGCAAGGAGAAGCTCTTTGAGAACTATCTGGCTCTCATCGGCGCTATCATCAAGGCCAAGCCCGCCGCTGCAAAGGGTCAGTACATCAAGAGCTGCGTTACCGCCTCTACCATGGGCCCCGGCGTAAAGATCAACGCCGCAAAGCAGCAGGCTTAATTATATCAGCAACCATTGATTGATCGCTTGCGCCATACGGTCGGCTAATTTCCCGCCGCTCTGCCCCGAAAATGCTCGGCAATACACCAAGTATTCCCTGCGCTTTTCGGCTCATTCGGCAGAAAATTTTCTCGCCCGTCTTGCCGCAGCTCTCAACCAAAGCTTGCTTTGTTAGGTCTATTTCGCTATTCACCGGGGACGCCATACGGCGTCCCCGTTTCTTTTTATCATGTACGTATTGGAGGAACTGTTATGCCTATCAAAATAGCCGACTCTCTGCCGGCACGCAGTATTCTCGAGGGTGAGAACATATTCGTAATGACCGAGTATCGCGCCATTCATCAGGACATTCGTCCCCTCAAGCTGCTCATTCTCAACCTTATGCCCACCAAGATAGTCACCGAAACGCAGCTCCTTCGCAAGCTTGCCAACACTCCTCTGCAGATAGAGGTTGAGCTGCTGCGCACTATCAGCCATGAGGCAAAGAATGTGGACGAGGATCACCTCTCCTCCTTCTACCGCACCTTCGATGAGATAAAGCACCGCCATTACGACGGCATGATCATCACCGGCGCACCCGTGGAAAAGCTGGAGTTCGAGGACGTGGACTATTGGCCCGAGCTGTGCAACATCATGGAGTGGACCAAGACCAACGTGCACTGCACCTTCCACATCTGCTGGGGTGCTCAGGCCGGTCTTTACTACCACTACGGCATTGATAAGTACGACCTGCCCAAGAAGCTCTCCGGCGTATATAAGCACACCGTTGAGAAGAAGCAGTCTCCTTTCTTCCGCGGCTTTGACGATGAGTTTTATATCCCCCACTCCCGCTACACCGGCGTACACGCGGAGGATATTCTCGCCAATCCCGAGCTGGAACTGCTCTCCCTTTCCGATAAGGCAGGCGTTTTCGCCGTAAAGAGCGAAAATAACCGCCGTTTCTTCATTATGGGTCACCCCGAGTACGATCCGGACACCCTGCAGCTCGAGTACGAGCGCGACGTAAACAAGGGCATCAACCCCGACGTTCCCGAGAATTATTTCGTGGACGATGATCCCGCCAAGGGCCCTCTGGTCAAGTGGCGCGCCCATGCCCAGCTGCTCTACAGCAACTGGCTCAACTATTACGTCTACCAGACCACTCCCTACGATCTGGACGAGCTGTCCAATAATAAGTGACATCATCGGCGCACCGATTTCGGTGCGCCGTTTGTTTTGTCCGCATGCGCAAACCCCAAATCACACTCGTAGGGAACAGGCCTGCCTGTTCCGCCCACTACGATACTTCCGGCAGTAAACCAAAAACGGAATGGGCAGGCCCATTCCCTACAAGGATTAATTATATTACCGCAAACGGCAGGGGCACGCCCCTGCCCTACAAGCTTGATTTTACCTCATTCGTTGAACGTAGGGCGGGGGCGTGCCCCCGCCGCCATCGTATGCAGTAATTAAACGCGCGTAGGGCGGCTTGCCCTCAAGCCGCCGAAACATAACACATACCATCGAAAAAATATTTTTCAAAAAACTATTGACTTTATTAAAACTATAGCTTATAATAACAAAGCTTGGTTCATCCGGCATAATTTAATAGCTCGGAGTTCTTGAGCGGATCTATGTGGAGAAGTCGCGTAGCCCGGTCGAGCGCGCACGATTGGAAATCGTGTAACGGTCAAAAGCCGTTCGAGGGTTCGAATCCCTCCTTCTCCGCCACGAAAAACCTCTTTTGTCTATCGGACAAAAGAGGTTTTTTGCAATATATCCGTTCCTTCCCGGAACAGGCGAGGGGCGCAAAGCCGCCTCATGCTCAATTTTTATTCGGGATTTTATCCTCGCAGGGGACGCCAACCATGCACTTTGCGCAGTTGCCCTTCTTAAACTCCCGGAACAGCTCCATGGCGTGGTCATTACACTTTTTCAGGTTGCGCTTGTGCTCCAGTGTAATGCCATCCACGGGGCAGCGGCCGGTGCAGGCGCCGCACTGGGTACAATACTCATAAGGGTCTGTATAGGCTCTCTTGGTCGGCTCCATCTCGCAATCCAGCAGCAAGGTTACCATGGCACCGCAGCAGCCCTTCTCCGTGATGATATGGCGATGAACGCCGAAGGTGCCCAGACCGGCAGCGTAAGCCACGTGTCTGGTCGACCATGCCACGGACCAGTGCAGATCTTCTCCGCCGTTTTCCACCGGGATCGTCTCGCTGGGGTGGTCCATATCCCAAGTGGGATTGAACACCTTGATGCCTTCCTTTTCCAGAGCAGCAGTCATTTGGATCGCAAAAGGCACCACGACTTTCGCGTGATCCCCATAACCGCAGGTCCATGCCTCGCTCATGAGCGCAGTGCAGGCGCGGTGTCTTTTTCTGATTTCCTCGGAGAAGGAAAAATAAAATACTGCGACGGTTTTTGCCTCAGGCATCCAATCCTTGGGGAGCATGAAGTGTTCACCGATAACTTCGGGATCCTTGAAGCTCTCGAAGATCGGATCGTCCGCAGCCGCGAATCCATAGATGGGCGCATCCATAATCGGCACGTTCACATTTTCCTCAGGGAGATGGGTGCTGTTGTCCACACCGTCAAAAATTTCTTTAACAAGGTCCGCAAAACGTTGTTTATCCATTATTTCCTCTCTTTCCCACACACCGGGCGACTGGCGTTCGGTCAAGTGTTTTAAGTTTTCCGGATATTAAGTCCATTTAATTAATTTTTATTATATCAGTAATATTATCAAATTTCTATATCAAAACAAAATAATCATCGATCCCGACACACATCTCGCGAGCAATATATCATGGAAGTGCGCAGCAAAGTATGATATAATTAACCTATTGAAAACAATTGACCTTAAAGTATAATAGAATATATGCCACATCAGGGAGGTTTCACCATGTATCTTTACGAAACTCATCTTCACACCGCGCCTGTCAGCCGCTGCGCCCGCGGCGGAGTGCGCGAAAGCGTGGAATATTACAAGTCTCTCGGCTACGCGGGTCTGTTCGTAACCGACCACTTCATCGACGGCAACATCAACATTGACCCCCCCCTGCCCTACGAGGAGCGCATCAATTTCTACTTCTCCGCCTACGAGGAGGCTTACCGCGTGGGCAAGGAAATCGGCATCGACGTTTTCTGCGGTGTTGAGGCCAGCTATCTTGGCACGGATTTCCTCATCTACGGGCTTAAGAAGGACTGGTTCCTCGCTCATCCCGAAATCGAGCACATGGAGCGCTCCGCTCAGCTGACACTCATGGCTGACGCAGGCGCACTGCTCATTCAGGCGCACCCCTTCCGCGAAGCGCCCTACATAGACCACATCCGTCTCTTCCCCCGCCACGTCCACGGCATTGAGATTTACAACGCCTGCCGCCCCGAATTCGAGAATTCCATGGCAGCAAAATACGCCGAACACTACGGTCTGCCCACCTTCGCCGGTACCGACAACCACAGCGCCCACTTCCAGCGCGTACTGGGCGGCGTAAGCAGCGAAGTTGCCGTAAAGGACGAGGCTCATTTCGTGGAGCTGTTCAAAAGTGGCGCACTTACCCCCTTCCGCCTTGACGCAGACAGCGGCAACGGCGCGCAGCCCCTTGCTTTTCCGTAATCCGACATTCAATTTGATACAAAGGGAGATAAGGTCCATGAGCAGAATATATCTAAATAACGACTGGCTGTTTACCCCCGAATTTTCCGAAGAGCTGCTTGCCCCTCAGGCAGACACTACCGCTTTGCAGGCAGTTCGTCTGCCCCACACCTGCAAGGAGCTTCCCTACCACTATTTCAGCGAGCTGGAATATCAGATGCTCTGCGGCTACCGCAGGACTCTGTCCGCACCCCTGCAGTGGCAGGGCAAGCGCATACTGCTGACCATAGACGGCGCAGCTCATCACGCCGAGGTTTACCTGAACGGTGAAAAATGCGGCGAGCATTTTTGCGGCTACACGTCCTTCACCATGGACATTTCCGAAAAGCTCCGCTACGGCGAGGACAACGTGCTGGCGGTCCGTCTGGATACCCGCGAGAGCGTGAACGTCCCGCCCTTCGGCTTCGTGATAGACTACCTGACCTACGGCGGCATTTACCGCGACGTGTATCTCGACATCAAGGAGCCTGCCTACATCGCCGATGTATTTGCAAAGCCGGAAACAAGCGGCAGGCTGGTCAGTGAGGTTACCCTCGGCGGAGAGCAGCCGGAGGGTCTGCTGCTGCGCCAGTACGTGAGCATCGGCGGCGAGCGTTTCCCCGTGGCGGAGGGCACTGCGCCCGTTCTGGAGGGCTTTGTGGAAAACGTGCGTCTGTGGAGCGTAGACGAGCCGACGCTGTATGAGTTGGAAACTCAGCTGCTCCTTGACGGCACAGTACTTGATGTTCACAAGGTAAACATCGGCTTCCGCAGCGCCGAATTCAGGGCCGACGGCTTCTATCTGAACGGAAAAAAGCTGAAAATACGCGGTCTCAACCGTCACCAAAGCTACCCCTATGTGGGCTATGCCATGCCGAAGTCCATGCAGGAATTCGACGCGGAGGTGCTGAAAAAGGAGTTGGGACTGAACGCCGTGCGCACCTCCCACTATCCTCAGTCCCAGTATTTCATCGACCGCTGCGACGAGCTGGGTCTGCTGGTATTCACGGAGATCCCCGGCTGGCAGCACATCGGTGACGCGGCGTGGAAGGATCAGGCGGTGAAAAACGTGGAGGAGATGGTTCTCCAGTACCGCAATCACCCCTCCATCATTCTCTGGGGCGTAAGAATAAACGAATCAGCGGACGACGACGAGCTCTACACCCGCACCAACGCCCTCGCTCACAAGCTTGACCCCACCCGACAGACTGGCGGCGTACGCTGCATCAAAAACAGCAGCCTGCTGGAGGACGTATACACCTACAACGACTTCGTACACGACGGACTCGCCCCTGGCTGTGAGCCGAAGGCAAATGTTACCTCCGACCCGACGAAGCCCTACATGATAACCGAATACAACGGTCACATGTTCCCCACTAAGTCCTTCGACAGCGAGGATCATCGGCTGGAGCACGCCCTGCGCCACGCCCG
>JAFXFT010000275.1 GCA_017513385.1 Oscillospiraceae bacterium
CCCTCCAGGGGGAAGGCTTGTCTCGTTTCAACTGCTGACTATAGTTCTTTGACAGTCTCACAGCGGCACGCTTCGGTTGAAGCGTGCCGCTGTTTTTGTTGCGATAATATAATTTATAGTTTGTAGGGAACAGGCCTGCCTGTTCCGTTTGCTGGTTTACTGCCGACGGTGACGTTACATGCGGAACGGTCAAGACCGTTCCCTACGAATATTTTTTGGATTTTGCATTTTATTGTTACTGAGTACCATTCAATCGGGGGATTCCTCGCTATGCTCGGAATGATGGGAAAATCGTAAAATTACCTGTCATTCAGAGGGCAAAGCCCGAAGAATCCCCTATATAGGCGCAAGGCAGTGGTCGTTATTGCGTACCATTCAATCGGGGGATTCCTCGCTATGCTCGGAATGACGAGTATATGTTGGTGTGAGGCAATGCGTGTTGTTTTTATTATTCGGGGAGGGTGAGCTCCCATGTTTCCAGCAGCCAGTGGGCGCGGTTTCTGAGCCAGCTGCGCAGAGTTTCTATATTGCCCTCATAGGTGGCGTCGGGGTAGCGCTCAAGGGTGGAATAGCGCCAGCCGATACCCCAGCCCGCTTCGGAGAAGTTTCTTTGGATAGACTCGCCGTAGGCTTCGAGCAGGGCATCGATTCTGTTGGTACCGAGGCTGTTGTCGGCATAGAGATTTTCAAAAATCTCAAAGTTTTCGAGGAATTTTTCCTCCACGAGAGTCTGGAATTCCTCATAGCCCGTAAGCAGACCCAGCCACTTCATCTCGACTGCATAAAGTCCCTTATAGGTGGTGTTATCCTCGGAGTACATGTAGGGATAATAGTTGTAGCTGTAGTTGCCTGCGGAAAGGTCATAGTCCCATGCAGGGCCGCCGTATATCTTGCCGTCCTTGATGTGGAAGCGGGTGGAGCTGTGGGCAACGTCCACGTTTCTGAAGAACTCAAGGAACAGATAGAAGGACGAAAGGGAGTCCACATCGAAGTATTCCTGAACCTGTGCATAATCGCCGCTGTCAAGCGCCGCCTCCGCCTTGGCAATAAGGGAGGTGACGTACTCCTTCTGCTCCTCGGTGAGGTCATCTATTTCGGGCTCGTTGATGGCGAACTTCAGCTCGCCGCCGTAGGAATAGAAATAGTAGCAATCCTCGTCCTCGGGCTTCCAATCCAGCTCAAGCAGATATTCGTTGTTGTCGGTGTCGATGTCAACGCGGCTGGGGCCCACCTCCACCGCCTCGGTAAGCATATAGTTGCCCAGCAGGACATCGTTGAGATAAACGTCCACGTAACGGTAATCGGGGGTGAAGGGAACGCCCGTTTCTCTTGCCAGATCGAAGGCCAGCGCGTTGCGCAGGAGAGTCTTTTCAAAGCAGTTTGCCAGCAGGCACCACTTTTTCGCCTTGCCCATGCCCAGCACGTCGCTCTTGAAGGAGAGCTTGATGTTGTAGGGCTTTTTCTTGCCTTCGGCGGTGGTGTTGCCGCGTATTTTTATGGTTGCGCCGTTATCTGCGATATTCTGACCGTCGCCGATAATGCGAACATCGCAGTCAACATAGGGAGAGCGGGGGATATCGGTGTCGGTGTATATCATGACCTTGGGAACGGCGGGGGAGCAGATGCTCTTGTAAAGGCTGAGCTCGCTGTTTTTCATATTCAGCGCCAGCGCAGCGGCCGATATGGTCGTTACGTCGCCGCGCAGAAAAGCCGCGTTATTGTCGGCGGTGTACTCACCTTCGGTCAGCCCGATGCTGTCGGAAAGCTCCCATGCGGAATCCCAGCGGAAATCGGCAGTGCTGTCATATCCCAGTGCGCGGAGAACGAAGGTCAGGTACTGGGTGGCAGTGACGGGGTTATTGCCGCCGAACTTAGCCGCGTCGATGCCGTCGGTCAGCTTATGGGTGTATGCATAGCCTACATAGGGCTTCGCCCAGTCTGCCACGTCGGTGAAGGGAATGGTCCACTTGCCGCTCAGTGCTTCCTCCTCTTTGCCGAGAAGGCGCACCAGCATGGTAACTGCCTCGTGGCGGGTAGGGGCACGGTCAAGGTCATAGATGGGGTTTCCGTCTGCGTCCGTGCCTGTTCCTTCAAACAGACCCAGTTTATAAAGTCTGTCCGCGGCGGCGATGCTTTCATCGGTGGCGGCAAAGGCTGACGGAGCGATGCTCAGCGAAAGAGCCAGCACCAGTAGTACGGCTATAATTCTTTTCATGGTATCCTCCCCTTGTACGGTGTTAGGTTTCTATATTGTACCACGGCTTACATTTTGCCGCAATGAGTAATTTCCTACAATGGAAAAAGTGGGGAAATGTAAAAATTATGTCATTGCGAGGAGCGGAGCGACGCGGCAGGGCTGACACAGCCCTACATTCGAGGAATGAAGTTAAATCATATCTGTAGGGAATGGGCCTGCCCATTCCGCTTGTTGGTTTACTGCCGACGGTATCGTTACAAACGGAACAGGCAGGCCTGTTCCCTACGAATATACTTTGGGTTTGGTGGGTGTTCGTTATTGCGGTATACCACGATAATGTCATTGCGAGGAGCGGAGCGACGCGGCAATCTCCGGAGTAACGATTTGACAGACATTTTATTCGATGCGCGAATGCCCCTCATCAGTCGCCTGCGGCGGCACCTTCCCCTCAAGGGGAAGGCTAATCCGTGGTCGTTACTGCGTACCATTCAACGGGGGGATTCCTCGCAGGCTCGGAATGACGGGGGAGGGCGGTGTGCGGTGCATGGCGGCAGGGGCGTGCCCCTGCCGTCGCGTCTGTTCCTGCCGCGAAAACAGAACCGCCCATCGGGTGACGGGCGGTTCTGTCAATAAAGGAGAACTGAAAGCATTAAGTGCTGTTATAAGTGAATCAAGCCATGTCCTTGATCGCGGCCTGAGCGGCGGCAAGGCGGGCGATGGGTACGCGGAAGGGGCTGCAGGAGACGTAGTCCAGTCCTACGCGGTGGCAGAATTCAACGCTGGAGGGGTCGCCGCCGTGCTCGCCGCAGATGCCCAGATGCAGGTCGGGGCGGGTCATGCGGCCCAGCTTGGCAGCCATCTCGACAAGCTTGCCCACGCCTGTCTGGTCAAGGCGCTGGAAGGGATCCTGCTCGTAAATCTTCTTATCGTAGTAGGCATCGAGGAACTTGCCTGCGTCGTCGCGGGAGAAGCCGAAGGTCATCTGGGTAAGGTCATTGGTACCGAAGGAGAAGAACTCGGCCTCCTTGGCTATATCGTCGGCGGTGAGGGCGGCGCGGGGGATCTCGATCATGGTGCCGACCTTGTAGGTCATGGCGCTGCCTGCCTCGGCGATGAGCTTATCGGCGGTGTCGGTGACTATCTTCTTGACGTAGCCCAGCTCCTTTACGTCGCCGACCAGCGGGATCATTATCTCGGGCTCGATGTGCCAGTCGGGGTGCTTTGCCGCTACGTTGAGGGCGGCGCGGATAACGGCCTCGGTCTGCATTTCTGCGATTTCGGGGTAGGTGACGGCCAGACGGCAGCCGCGGTGACCCATCATGGGGTTGACCTCATGGAGACTGTCGATGGCCTTTCTGAGGGTGGAAACTTCGATGTCCATTTCCCATGCAAGAGCCTCGATCGACATATCGGCGGTGGGAACGAACTCATGGAGCGGGGGATCCAGGAAACGGATCGTGACGGGCTTGCCTTCCATGGCCTCGTAAATGGCCTCGAAGTCGCCCTGCTGCATGGGCTCTATCTTTGCCAGCGCTCTCTTGCGCTGCTCGGCAGTTTCGGAAACTATCATCTCGCGGATAGCGGCGATGCGGTCCTCGGCGAAGAACATGTGCTCGGTGCGGCAGAGACCTACGCCCTCTGCGCCGAACTTGAAGGCCTGAGCGGCATCGCGGGGAGTGTCGGCATTGGTGCGCACGTGGAGGCGGCGATACTTGTCAGCCAGCGCCATAATGCGGGCGAATTCGCCGCCGATGGTGGCGGCTACGGTGGGCAGAGCCATGCCGTAGACATTGCCGGTGCCGCCGTCGATGGAGATGATGTCGCCCTCGCGGATAGTCTGACCGCCAAGACGTGCGAACTTGCCTGCCTCGTTAATTCTCAGCTCGCCGCAGCCTGCTACGCAGCAGGTGCCCATGCCGCGGGCAACAACGGCGGCGTGGCTGGTACGACCGCCGCGGGCGGTGAGTATGCCCTCGCTGGCCTGCATGCCCTCGATGTCCTCGGGGGAGGTTTCGTGGCGGACGAGAACTACCTTTTTGCCCTCGGCTGCCCATGCCTTTGCGTCATCGGCGGTAAATACCACGTGGCCGCAGGCGGCGCCGGGGGAGGCGTTGAGACCCTTGCCGATGGGCTTGGCTTCGGCAAGTGCCTTGGGGTCGAAGGTGGGGTGGAGAAGAGTATCGAGAGAGCGGGGGTCGATCATGGAAATGGCCTGCTTCTCGTCTATCATGCCCTCGTCAAGCAGGTCGCAGGCTATCTTCAGCGCTGCGAAGGGGGTGCGCTTGCCGTTTCGGGTCTGGAGCATGTAAAGCTTCTTGTTTTCTATGGTGAACTCCATGTCCTGCATGTCGCGGTAATGCTTCTCAAGGTTCTGGGAAATTTCCACGAACTGAGCGTATACCTCGGGCATGGTCTCCGCCAGTGCGGAGATGGGCAGGGGAGTGCGGATACCGGCGACAACGTCCTCGCCCTGTGCGTTCATGAGGAACTCGCCGTCCAGCATCTTTTCGCCGGTGGCGGGGTTGCGGGTGAAGGCAACGCCGGTGCCGGAGTCGTCATTGAGGTTGCCGAATGCCATCTTTACAACGGAAACGGCGGTGCCCCAATCGCCGGGAATATCGTTCATGCGGCGGTATACGATAGCGCGGGGGTTGTTCCAGCTGCGGAAAACCGCCTTGACCGCGCCCATAAGCTGAGTCTTGGGCTCCTGAGGGAAGTCCTCACCGACCTTGGCCTTGTATTCGGCCTTGAACTGCTCGGCCAGCTCCTTCAGGTCCTCCCAGCTCAGGTCAACGTCCTGCTCAACGCCGCGCTGAGCCTTCATCTTGTCGATGAGTTCCTCAAAGTAGCCCTTGCCGACTTCCATGACAACGTCGGAGTACATCTGGATAAAGCGGCGATAGCAGTCCCAGGCCCAGCGGGGATTGCCGGACTTGGCGGACAGAACCTCGACAACTTCCTCGTTCAGACCCAGGTTCAGGATGGTGTCCATCATGCCGGGCATGGAAGCACGGGCGCCGGAACGGACGGAAACCAGCAGGGGGTTCTCCAGATCGCCGAACTTCTTGCCGGTGATGGCCTCCATCTTCTCGATATAC
>JAFXFT010000021.1 GCA_017513385.1 Oscillospiraceae bacterium
ATCGTCCAGAGATGACAGACCGAAAGCTCGCAGGAAACCCGCAGTTGTGCGGTAAATGGTGGGGCGACCGGGTACGTCCAGTCTGCCGCAGGGTTCAATGAGCTCGCGATCCACCAGCAGGCTGACAGTATAGGAACTGTCAACTCCGCGTATCTGCTCGATATAGGTCTTGGTGACAGGCTGGAAATATGCAACCAGCGTCAGCACCTCCATAGCCGCAGCTGAAAGGCGGGGCGGCTTTCTTGCCTCAAGGGCACGGCGTACATATTCCCCATTTTCAGGCGCGGAACAGAGCTGGAGGCTGTCCTCAAGGCGGAGCAAACGTATACCACGGCGCTCAAAGGAGTAGCCGTCGGCAAGGCGCTGTGCCGCCTCCAGTATTTCTTCCTCTTCCTTGTCCAGCAGCGCGCAAAGGCGGCTGACCGGCACAGGGTCGCCGGAGGCGAAAAGTATACTCTCAAGAATGGAGTCTATTTCATGTTCCATTTTCAGTACCTCTCTCTTCCACAGTATCCTCGGCGGTCTCAGCGATAAACTCGCCGTCCTCCTCAGTAAGCACTATGCTTCCGCTTCTGCAAAGCTCAAGCACGGCAATGAAGGACGCCACCAACTCCGAGCGCCCCGAAGCACCCTTGAAAAGCTCGGTGACCTTCAGTCTGCGCTGAACCTTCATTCTCTGCATGATTTCCTCGGACTTTTCGCCGATGGGGTATACCAGCTTGGCAGGAGCGGTAAAATTCTCCGGAATACCGGGTCGTTCCACCTCACGGCTGAGTATGGCAAGCAATGCGGCTCGCATCTCCTCAATATCGTGGGCATAGCGATAACCTCGCTCCTTGCCCAATGGCTCGGGATTCTTTACGTAAATGCCATCGCCTTTGCCCGCCAGCTTGGCAAGCTTATCCGCCATGAGCTTTATACGCTCGTACTCACGGCGGCGCTGCAGCTCCTCAAGGGAGTTTTTCAGCTCGTCCATTTCCTCTACAGGCTCTGCGCCTGCAAGGACGGTCTTTGCCTTTATATACATAAGATGAGAAGCCATCTCAACAAACTCACTGGCTATTTCAAGGTCAAGCTTCTTCATCTGCTCCAGATAATCCAGATACTGCTCCAGAATAAGAGCGATACGGATATCCTTTATCTCTATCTTGTTCTTGCTGAGAAGCTGGAGTATCAGCTCAAGAGGACCATCGAAATCCATATATTCATTTTTTGTCTTGACTACACCGTCAAGGTGGAATTTCAGTTCGTCCACTCCAACACTTCTTTCACTTACAAAAATAACTTCACAACTATATCAAAGCCTGCCTGTGCCAGCAGGAACAGCTTATCAAACACAAAATAGGATACAACATTGAGGGGCTTATCTAATATGCCCAGCAGCATGACAACAATGATGACTATCATGCCGTAGCGCTCATAGCGCATCAGCTTCATATAAATCCTGTCGGGCAGGAAGGAGAACAGCACCTTTGAGCCGTCCATGGGCGGTATGGGAATAAGGTTAAACAGGCCAAGGCACACGCTAAGATATGCCGTGGTATCAAACAGCTCAAGAGCGGTCATGCCCCAGCCGTATTTTGACAGAGGTATGGTTATAAGTCCGCGCACAAAAAGCAGAAATGCGGCAAGAATAAAGTTTGAAACCGGTCCTGCAAGCGCGGTTATTGCCATGCCCGCCTTCGGATTGCGGAAGCGCATCATATTCACCGGCACAGGCTTCGCCCAGCCGATTTTGAACACTACCAGCATCACAAGGCCCGCAGGTTCTATATGCCGCAGTGGGTTAAGGCTTAGCCGCCGCTGAGTTTCGGCGGTATTATCGCCCATGAGCTTGGCAGCAAGGCCGTGGCTCATTTCATGTATGGTGATGCAGATAACTGCGGGAATAATGGATATGAGCAGATCAAGCAGATATGACCAGTCCATATTACCCATGACTTCGCGAAAGCTCATCACAGGCACCGCTTTTCGATTTCCGCGATAAGCAGCTCGCGGTTGGTTCCTTTCTCTGCCGAGAAGGGAACGAGAGTGTCCTCCTCGCTAAGCTCAAGAGTCTCGCGGATGCGGGCAAGATTGGGCTCGATTTCGCTCTTTTTCAGCTTGTCCAGCTTATTTGCCACAACTATCATGGGGCATTTTGCGTTCTTGAACCACGTTGCCATGGTAATGTCGTCCTTGGTGGGCTTATGGCGGGAGTCGACGATGAGGCAGCCTGCGGTGATAAGCTCACTGTGGGCAAAATAGGTCTCCATAAGGCGAGCCCAGCGGTCACGCTCGGACTGGGATACCTTGGCGTAGCCGTAGCCCGGAATGTCGGCAAGGTAAATGGTATCATCTATGCTGAAGTAGTTGATATGCACGGTCTTACCCGGCTGAGCGCCCACGCGGGCAAAATTCTTGCGGCGTACCAGTGTGTTGATAACCGAGGACTTGCCCACGTTTGAGCGGCCCGCGAATACTATCTGAGGCTTGCCGTCATTGATAAAATCCGCCTCTTTAACGGCAGATGTGATAAACTCTGTTTTCTGAAAATTCATGTCTTTGCCTTTCTCTCTATATGCGTTTGAGCAGCACCACGGCGCGGGCAGCGATTCCTTCACCCGAACCGGTAAAGCCCAGCTTTTCTTCCGTTGTTGCCTTCACACTGATATTGTCAATATCAGTGTTGAGGTCAGCGGCAATATTCTCCCGCATGGTCTGAATATGGGGTGCCATCTTGGGTGCCTGCGCGATAATAGTCATATCCGCATTGCCCAGTTGCCAACCCTTATCCGCAATGAGCTTTGCAGTATGGCGCAGGAGCTCACGGCTGTCAATGCCCTTGTAGCGCTGGTCTGTATCGGGAAAATGCTTGCCTATATCCCCCAGTGCCAATGCGCCCAGCATTGCGTCCATGAGTGCGTGGAGCAGTGCGTCTGCGTCGGAATGACCCAGCAGACCCTTTTCGTAGGGTATTTCAACGCCGCCAAGTATCAGCTTACGGCCTTCGGTAAGGCGGTGAACATCGTAGCCCTCGCCTATTCTCATTCCAGCGCCCCCCTTTCAAGTATTGCTTCGGCCAGTATAAGGTCGGCCTGAGTGGTTATCTTTATATTGCATTCGTCACCCTCGGCTATGCTCACGCTCATGCCAAGCAGCTCCACAGCAGATGCATCGTCGGTTATCTCCAGCTGCTCGTCCACAGCCTTTGTTAGCGCTGCTTTGAGTACATCCGCCTTAAACACCTGCGGCGTCTGTGCTGCGAAAAGTTCCGAGCGTTGGGGCGTGGCGCATATAACTCCGTCCACCACCCGCTTTATGGTGTCCTTCACAGGCACCGAGGGAATTGCCGCACCGGTTTCGGCGGCAAGAGTTACAGTTCGCGCTATGACCTCGGGAGTTACCAAAGGACGTGCGCCGTCATGTATGGCGGCAAGCTCCGCCTCGCGGGAAATATGCATAAGTCCCCGCTGCACGGACTCTACACGGTTATCGCCGCCCTTTACCACGCAGCGAACCTTTTTCATACCGAAGTCGGCGCAGAGTCTGCCCACAACAGGTATAAGTTCCTCTCGGGTAACAACGATTATTTCATCTATGAAGGGACTCGCCTCAAAAGCTGCAATACTGCGCAGTATTACGGGACTTCCGCCCAGCTCGGCGCATATCTTGTCTACGCCCTGCATACGGCGCGAACTGCCGGCAGCTACGATAACTGCAGATGCTTTAGGCTGCTTTGCCTTGTGCAGTTCCTTTTTCATTCTTCCGAATATGCCCACCGGCTCTCCCTCCTGTTTTTTCCAACATTTATCCTATTATAATAGTATATCACTTTTCTCAAAAGATAACAACAAAAATACTTTTCCCATACGTAAAATCCGTACTGCAGTGAATTAGCTAAATTAAACAAAATCTAAAAGTAAATTTGTACTTGCTAAAATATGTAAAAACGGGTATAATATTTGTAGGATATTGTACGCTTTTTCAGGTTTCGTAAAGGAAGTTGCTATGTTTGAGATAGGCGAAATTATCGTCCACCCGATGCATGGCGCAGGCACCATCGACGAAATAGTCGACGTCAAGATTGACGGAGTGGTGCGCAGCTACTATGTTTTCAGACTTCCAATGGGCGGTCTGAGCATGAAGATCCCGGTGGACCACAGCGACGAAATAGGCATAAGACGGCTGATCACGCCCGAGCAGGCGGATTCCCTTATGCTGGAACTCGGTCACCTTGAAATCGAGATAACAGTCAACTGGAACAAGCGTTACAGAGAGAATATGCTGCGCATAAAAAGCGGCGACCTGTTGGAGGTTGCCCGCGTTGTAAAAAGCCTTATGGTTCGCGACAGCGAAAAGGGGCTTTCCACCGGTGAGCGCAAGATGCTCCGCAGTGCAAAGCAAATCCTCATTTCCGAAATCGTGATGACTACCAACGGCGATTACGAGGAAGTTGAGCAGCGTCTCAACTCCGCTCTTGCCGGCTGACACAAATAACATTGCCGCACATCAAATGATGTGCGGCTTTTTGTTTTTAAAATTCCATCACAAGACCAACGGTGATCTGTCCTGCAATGTCACCGAGCTCTGCGCGCAGAACGGCAAAGGCTTTTTCACCTGTGCAGTGGCCGGTATATATCTTTTCAATGCCGGTTTCACGAATCCGCGCAGCAAGAGCACGCACCTCAGCTTCGCTCTTGTCATAGAGGTGGAAGCCACCTATAAGAGCTTTCACCTTTTTATCGGGGAATGTTTCGGCGATTTCATTTATAACTACGTCAGCACCGCCGTGAGAGCAGCTGTTGAACACCACAAGTCCCTCGGTCGTATCGAAAACAAGGCTCTGTTCATGGGCAAAATCGTCGGCATAATAACGTCTGCCGCGGCGCACGTACATTTTGTTTTTCTCACCTACGGCAGAAAGCCCCGCCGTTTTGTGAGGTACCAGTGTCACGCCCGGCAAAATCTGTACGTCGCCCTCGGCAAAGGCGATGCGTGAGCCGCACTTACTCAGTATCTTTTCCGGCACACCGATATATTTATATCCGCGTCTGCCCTTTTCTTTCTTATAGCATTTGGCGTTGCCGCGAATCCAGAATTTCGCGCGGCTGTTTGCCTTGAAAAAGGCCGCCATGCCGTCAGCGTGGTCATAATGAGCGTGGGAAAGTGCCGCCGCATCAACCGCGGCAATGTCCAGTCCCAGCTTAGCTGCGTTTGCCAAAAACAGCGCAGACGCACCCGTATCCAGCAGCACTCGGCTCTCGCCATACTCGATATATACACACAATCCCCACTCGCCTGCAAGTCCTCCGCAGGCTATATTATCCGATAATACGGTAGCTTTTATACTCATGCCGTCACACCTTTCCAAGGTTCTTTATTATGCTGATAATATCACATTATTTATTAAATGTCACTGCAATACGGTCAGTTGGAAACGGTTAAATCTTGACGAAAGCTGTCATAAGGGTATAAAATAAGCACCGATAACTTTTTATATGGCGGTAAACGACATGAAACTTACTCACAAAATAGTATATGGCGCACTTCGCTGGCCCGTGGCGCTGTTCCTGCTCATAAAGTTCAATTATCGATTCAGTATCGCAAAGAATCTCCCCGAGAATTACATAGTCCTCTCCAACCACACCACCGACTTCGATCCGCTTTTCGTAGCGCTCAGCTTCCCAAAGCAGATGTATTTTGTCGCCAGTGAGCATATTGCCCGCTGGAAGAACGCTTTTAAGTTCATTCGCTTCGGCTTCGACCCCATTATGCGCTATAAGGGCTCCGTAGCCGCCTCCACCGTTATGGAGGTTCTGCGCAGAGTGCGTGACGGCAACCGCGTGTGCATCTTCGCAGAGGGTGTGCGCTCCTGGGACGGACGCACCAGTCCCATTCTTCCCGCTACCGGAAAGATGGTCAAACGTGCACGCTGCGGTCTTGTTACCTACAAGATAACCGGCGGATACTTCGCCAGCCCCATGTGGAGTGAAGGCAACGGCACCCGTCGCGGCGCTGTCCGCGGCAGCGTGGTAAACGTATACACCGCAGAGCAGCTGGCTGCAATGAGCGCCGACGAGGTAAATGAGCTTATCCGCCGCGACCTCCATGAGGATGCCTACGCCCGTCAGCTTGAAGCGCCCAAGAAGTTCAAGGGCAAAAATCTCGCCGTACGCATGGAAAACCTGCTTTTCATCTGCCCTGAGTGCGGAGCTATCGATTCCATCACCTCCGATGGCAGCAGAATAAGCTGCACCGCCTGCTCTCACAGCTTCGGTTACGACGAATACGGTATGCTCAGCGACAGCCGATTCAAGACCGTTCTTGAGCTCTCTGACTGGCAGAAGAGCGAGATTGCAAAGCTTATCGCGGATTGCAAAGAGTTCTCCGTTCCCACCGCTACCCTCTCCACCGTTTCCAAGCACGTGGAAACTCCTCTCACCTCCGGTGAGGCTCGCATTTCCGCCGATACAATAAGCTGCGGCGATGTATCTCTTCCCATGTCCGAGATTACCGAGCTTGCAATGCACGGTCAGCACGCGGTTGTATTCTCCGTTGGCAAGACCTATTACGAGCTTATCGCCAAGGAAAGCAACATGCTCAAGTTCCACCTTATCTATAATCAGCACAAGGCCAACGAGGCCGCTGCTGTAAATTAATGCACACTCTCCCGCAGTCCTATGGCTGCGGGAGTTTTTTTCATGTTGAAAATGTTAAAATATGTATACCATTTACCGTTTATTCGTGA
>JAFXFT010000276.1 GCA_017513385.1 Oscillospiraceae bacterium
AGCAGCCTTTATCTCAGCTTGCTGCTGCGTCCTGAGTTTTCCGCAGAACATATCACCACCGCTGCGGCAGCGGCGGCGGCTCTTGCCATTGAAGAGGTTTCGGGCAGGGCTGCGGATATAAAATGGGTCAATGATATATGGCTTGAGGGCCGCAAGGTCTGCGGCATACTCTGCGAGGCAGGCAGCGGCTTTGTTGTAGTGGGTGTGGGGGTAAACGTCACCGCGCCACCGCAGGGTTTTCCCGAGGAACTGAATGACATCGCGGGTGCGGTTTTCGCAGGCGGCGAAGCTCCCGCCGACGCGCGGCTGCGTATCGGGGCAGCATTCCTAAATCATTTCACCCGCTTCTATACAAATATGGATGCGCGGGAGTATTATCCCGAATACCGTAAGCGCTGTTTTCTGCTGGGGCAGGAGATAAACGTACTGCGTGGCGGCGAGGCTATCCCCGCCACGGCACTTGATATTAATGAGCACTGTCACCTTTTGGTGCGCTACGCCGATGGCAGCGAGGAATATCTCTCCAGCGGCGAAGTGAGCATAAGGCCAAGAGGTTAGTTCTTTGCCTTGCGGCTGAGGCACGCCTCAGCCCTACGTACATAGCTCAAGTTTATTCAGCGAATGTGAAAACTATTTTAATCTCGCTGCTCTCGTAATATCCAACACAAAGGCGGAGTCCTATGGACTCCGCCTTTTCATATTTACAGTGCTGCCAGTGCCTTGAAATCGGCTTTCAGGTGCCCGTAGAGTTTGGTGTAAATTCCGTAAAACTTTGCGTATTCGGCGGTGTTCTCCGTCTCGGCCTCGGTGGTATCCTTGACGCGGACAATAGCGTCGCAGGCCTCCTTTACCGTGGGATAAATTCCCGCACCCACCATGGCGAGGATAGCAACACCAAGGGCGGGGCCTTCGTCGCTTTCTATGGTCTGTACAGGCACGCCGTATACATCGGCAAGCATTTTGCGCCAGAATGCGCTCTTACCGCCACCTCCGCAGATGCGCATGGACTCGGGAACAGCGCCCATGCCCTCAAGTATGCCAAGGCAATCCTTGAGCGAATAACTTACACCCTCCATAACGGCGCGCACCATGTCGCCGCGGGTATGCATTGCGGAAAGACCAACGAATGCGCCTCGGCAATCGGGGTCAAGGTGGGGTGTGCGCTCACCCATAAGGTAGGGCATATAAAGCAGGCGGTTTGCGCCGATGGGCGAAGCCTCGGCCTCCGCGTCCATTATCACATATGGGTCAACACCCTTTTCAGCTGCCTCTGCCATTTCCTCGGTGCAGACGGTGTCACGCAGCCAGCGCAGGGAAAGTCCCGCAGCCTGAGTTACGCCCATAAGATGCCATGCACCGGGCACGGCGCAGCAGAAGGTATGCACGCGACCCTCGGGGTCTATCTGGATATCGTCGGTATGGGCAAACACAACGCCGCTGGTGCCGATAGTGGTAAAGGCTCTGCCGTCGGCAACAACGCCCTCGCCAACTGCGGCGGCAGCGTTATCGCCCGCGCCGCCCACAACGGGAGTTCCCACCGCAAGAGCGCAGCTTTCTGCCGCCTCGGCGGTAACGTATCCCGTTACCTCGGGGGATTCGTAGACCTTGCCCAGCAGGTTCTTATCAATGCCCAGCTTCTCCAGCACCTCGTCCGACCAGCAGCGTCCGGGTACGTCCAACAGCTGCATACCGCTGGCATCGGACACCTCGGTGGCGTATTCGCCGGTGAGCATAAGGCGGATATAGTCCTTGGGCAGCAGAATATGGGCGCACTTGGCGTACACTTCCGGCTCATGCTTCTTCACCCACATGATTTTGGATGCGGTGAAGCCTGTAAGGGCGGGGTTGGCGGTTATCTCAATAAGGCGCTTTTTGCCCACAAGGCGCTCGATATCTTCGCATTCCTCTCCGGTACGCTGGTCGCACCAGATTATAGAGGGGCGCAGAACATTATTATCCGCGTCCAGCATGACAAGTCCGTGCATCTGTCCGGAAATACCGATACCCACGATGTCTGCCTTGTCCACTCCGCTTTTAGTTACAGTTTCCTTGATAGTTCCCTGCACCGCGTTCCACCAGTCGGCAGGTTCCTGCTCCGCCCAGCCGTTTTTGGGCTGGTACATAGGGTACTCTATGGTATGGGAGGCTATCTTCCGTCCGTTAGTGTCGAAGAGGACGGTTTTAGTGCCGGAGGTTCCAACGTCTATACCTAATGTGTATTTCATAGTTATCACCTGATTTTCAGCTTGATTGGCTCGCTGCCGCAGAGCTCCGTGCTTCTCGGGTCAGGCTGATGTCCGCCAACCCAAAGGCTCAGCGCTCCGTCTGGCTCGGTGCGCGTTCCGTCGGGTAGAACGGCTTTGAGCCAGTATTTGTTTATCTTCATGCTTACTTCCCGTTTCTCCCCTGCCTGCAGGCTCACGGATTTGACCGCGCAGAGCTGGCGCAGAGGTGTTGCGGTTCGGGAATCGGTATATTCGGCGTATATCTGCACCTTTTCCTTGCCGTCCATACCGCCGACATTTTCTATGGCAAAAGCGACTTCATATTCCTCATCGTTCTCCCCCGCCAGCTTTACATCGGAATAATCGAAGCTGGTGTAGGAAAGGCCGTAGCCGAAGGGATAAAGGGGCTTGCCCTCAAAGTAGCGATAGGTACGGCCTGCCATGGCGTAGTCTGTGAACTCGGGCAGGCTGTCAAGGCCCTTATAGAAGGTGACGGGAAGCTTGCCGCTGGGGGAATACTTGCCCGCAATAAGCTCGGCGGCAGCAAGACCGCCCACCGCGCCGGGATACCAGCCGTGGATTATGGCTCGTGCCTTGCTTGTCACCTTATCGCCAAGCTCAACGGCGCTGCCTGCCAGCACCACAACAATCACGTTGTCGCAGGCATCGCAAACCGCCTCGGCAAGGTCAATCTGCGTCTTGGGCAGCATCAGCTGCAGCTTATCGCCGCCGTCGAAGAACTCATTCTTCATGCCGTTTTCTTCACCCTCGATGGTACAGTCAAGTCCGAGGCAGAGAACGGTAACGTCGGCGTTTTCCGCATAGGCGATGCCTTCGCTTATCATATTGGCAAAGCCGTTGCAGTAGTTTTTCTGATCCATCCATATATTCGCACCCTTTGCGACACGAATAGAGGAATTATTGAACACGCGGCGCACGCCGTCGGCGAGGGTAATGTACTCCGATGCCATACCGTTGTAGTTACCCTCAAGGGCGATTGTGGACATGGCATTGGGTCCGATAACGGCGATCTTGTGCTTCTTATCGGCATCAAGGGGCAGCAGGCCGTCGTTTTTCAGCAGTACCATGCATTCGCGGGCCGCTTCAAGGTTCAGCTGTCGGTGCTCCTCGCAGTCCAGCATATCGAAAGGGATATCCTTATAGGGACGTTCCTCTTCAAATTCACCCAGCAGGTGACGGATTTCAAAGAGTTTTATCGCCGCAGCGTCGATATCCGCTTCCTCAATTAGATCCATTTCATATGCGTCGATAAGCTCGCGGTAAGCGTCACCGCAGTTGAGATGGCAGCCGGTTTTCAGCGCAAGAGCCGCCGCCTCGGGCATTGTGTCCGTATAATGATGGTTTTTGCAGATGTCGATTATTGCCCAGCAGTCGGAGGTGAAGTAGCCGTCGAACTGCCACTGACCCATGAGTATCTCCTGCATGAGCCGCTTGCTTGCACAGCAGGGCTCGCCGTTGGTGCGGTTATAGGCGCCCATTACGCCCGCGACGCCGCTTTTCACTGCCCATTCGAATGCAGGCAGGTAGGTCTCCCAAAGATCATGCTCGTCCGCCACCGCGTCAAAGCTATGTCGCAGAGCTTCGGGTCCTGAGTGAACGGCGAAGTGCTTGGCGCAGGCGGCGGATTTAAGAAATTCGCCGTCGCCCTGCAATCCCTTTATGTACTCCACGCCCAGGACGGCGGTGAGGTAGGGGTCTTCGCCGTAAGTCTCCTGACCGCGGCCCCAGCGGGGGTCGCGGAATATATTGATATTGGGTGTCCAGAAGGTAAGACCCTTGAAAATATCGCGGTCGCCCTTCTCCACGCTGTTATTGTACTTGGCGCGGGCCTCGGTGGAAACAGTCTCGCCAACCTTGCCGATAAGCTCCGGGTCGAAGGTAGCCGCCAGCGCTATGGCGTGTGGGAAAACCGTAGCCATGCCGGAACGGGCAACGCCGTGGGAGGCCTCGTTCCACCAGTTATGTTCATTGATGCCCAACCGCTCGATGGCAGGCGCGTTATAAAGAAGCTGGGACAGCTTCTCTTCAACTGTCATCTGCCCTACCAGCGCGGCGGCGCGGGCTTTTGCTTCTTGTTTATTCATACCGCACCTCAAGCAAAGATGATGCGGTTAAGGATATTCTCCAGATACTCCTGTCTGCCGGAGGTGTTGGTGGTAACGTCTCCCTTCTCGAGAGCATACTGCTCCAGTTCCTCGATGGTGGCGCAGCGGTCGCTGATCTTCTTGCCGATGCCGCTGTCATAGCTGGAATAGCGTTCCTTGACGAATGCATCAAGACGGCCGTCCTCGATGACCTTAACGGCAAGACGCAGGCCCAGTGCGAATGCGTCCATGCCGGCGATGTATGCGTATGCCATATCCTCGTAGTCATAGGAGCCGCGGCGGGTCTTTGCGTCGAAGTTGAGACCGCCGTTGGTGAATCCGCCTGCCTTGAGAACTTCCAGCATACAGAGAATGGTATCGTAAATATTGGTGGGGAACTGGTCGGTATCCCAGCCGAGAAGCATATCGCCCTGGTTGGCATCGATGGAACCGAATGCTCCGTTTACGCGGGCAACGTTCAGCTCATGCTGGAAGGTGTGACCGGCGAGGGTGGCGTGGTTGGCTTCGATATTGAGCTTGAAATCCTTGTCAAGACCGTACTTTGCAAGGAAACCACAGACGGTTGCTGCATCGAAGTCATACTGATGCTTGGTGGGCTCCTTGGGCTTGGGCTCGATGTAGTAGTCGCCGTCGAAGCCGATGGAACGACCATACTCGCTG